>JAOUDZ010000090.1 GCA_029858965.1 Cyclobacteriaceae bacterium | reverse complement strand
GGCTGACTTCTATGGTATCGAAGGTATTGCGGGTGATGATTTTCAAAAAACGATTTTGCCGGACTCAACCAGGGGGGGTGTGCTGGGAATGGGTAGTGTTCTGGCGACAACTTCATTTCCATTAAGAACAAGTCCGGTTATCCGTGGTAAATGGGTGATGGAACAGCTGCTCGGGATATCACCACCACCGCCTCCCGCAGTCGTCGCAGAACTGACAAAAGATGAAGCTGTGCATGATGCCCTTGGATTGCGGAAAATCTTAGAGATTCATCGGTCAAAACCTGAATGCATGTCGTGTCATCAGAAAATGGACCCGTTAGGACTGGGGCTGGAAAACTTTGATGCTTCCGGGCGCTGGCGTGAGAGTTATGGAAAAGTAAAGGTCGACCCTTCCGGTGTTATGGCAGACGGCAGAACATTTCAGGGTCCCAAGGAATTGAAAATGTTATTGTTGCAGGAGAAAGCAAAAATTGCCCGTAACTTGTCTTCCAAGATGCTTTCATATGCCTTAGGACGATCGATTTTGTTTACAGATGAACCTGCATTGGAAAGACTTGACACCGCATTATTGGAAAATAACTTTAATCCTGAAATCTTTATTATCGAATTGGTTAAAAGTTATCCTTTCAGAATGAAGATTAATGACTATGAGAAAAAGGTTTAATATTATACACGATGAAGAATAATTGGCATATATCGCGCAGAAGAATGCTAAAGGGTATGGGTGCCTGCATTGCGCTTCCCCTCCTGGACGCAATGGCTTTGCCCGGTATAAATTCTCACGCCGGCGTCAAATCACCTGTAAGAACGGCCTTCTTGTTCATGCCAAATGGGGTGCATCCAGATCGGTGGACACCTGACACTTTAGGAAATAGTTTTTCACTTACGCCCCAACTTCTGCCCCTTGAAAATCTGAAACAGGATATTCTCGTCCTGGGAGAACTCATGAACAAGAATTCTCTATTCAAGGGCGCCGACGGACACTATGCTAAGTCTGCAAGCCTGCTGACGTGCATGCCAATCAAACAGACCATTGGTGATAATATCAGCAGCGGTGGGATATCAATTGATCAGGTGATAGCCAACGAAGTTGGAAACCAGACATTATTTCCGTCGCTGGAGTATGGCCTCGATAGAATTACTACAGGAGTAGATATCAACGTTGGTTTTACACGATTGTATGGTTCCAGTATATCATGGAAATCACCGAGCCAGCCACTTTCCAAAGAAATTGATCCGCGGCTTGCATTCGACCGGCTGTTCAGACCCTACGTTCCGGGCATAAAGATAAAAGAGGACCCCTGGAAGCAGAGTATTTTGGATTTAGTGATGGATGATGCTAAGAGTCTTAAGCGGAATTTGGGCAGAGCTGATCAGGATAAGTTATCAGAATATCTCGAATCCATCCGGAGTGTTGAAAAGAGAATTACCAACGATGCAAACCGCGCAAAATTTGCGGCCAACATTACACCGGACATAACACGTGAGTTAACAAGATTAAACAAAAATATCGACGAGTATGTCGAAGTATATGGGGGTGTAGATATAACCGAAAAGACGCGATTGATGATGGATGTTATGGCGCTTGCTTTTTGGAGCGACGCTTCTCGGGTGTTAACTTTTATGTTTGGGAATTCTGTCAGCAACCGTAACTTCTCGTTTTTGGAAGGCGTTACCGGAAATCACCACTCGATTTCTCATCATATGGACAAGAAAGAAGCCCTGGATGAATATACAAGGATCAGCACATGGCATGTTGAGCAATATGCTTACTTACTTCAAAAGCTTAAAAGCATCAGGGAAGGAGACAAAACATTGCTGGAAAACTCCATGATTCTATTTACTTCCGATCTGCGTGATGGCAACAGGCATTCGCCGAAAAACCTGCCAATAATACTGGCCGGTAATGGAGGTGGTAAAATTAAAACAGGACAGAATTTAGTTTTTGAAAAAGAAACGCCTCTCGCAAACCTCTACCTTTCGATGTTGCATGCCTTAAATATCGGTCATGAAAACTTTGGTGACAGCACAGGAACCCTTTCAAATATACGCGCCTAAATGATACTGCGGGAAACGAGTTTGCAAGTAAATACAGGTTGCCTTTGAGGAAGACGATTCAAAAATTCAGGCACCCGGTACTCACTATCATATCTTTTTTACCAGGACTGTTAATCCTGGCGTTACCTTATTATCGACCCGTAAAGGTCCCTTTCCTGCTATTGTTTCTGGGTAGGCTTCATCCGCTGGTACTGCATTTCCCAATTGTCCTGATTATGCTCGCCCTGTTGTTTGAAATTCTAAGATTTTACAAAACTGTAGCAGTGGGAGAGCGCGTCATGCTTTTTCTGCTCATCGCAGCAGCCGTATCCACGTTGACATCGGTAGGAGCGGGATTTCTCCTCTTCGCATCCGGTGACTATTCCGGTAGTTTAATAGAACAGCATTTTTGGGCAGGTGCAATTACAGCCTCGGTTGTCTCTACTACGGTAGCCTTGTATTTTATGTATCGTAATTCAGTACGGTTTTATGCGTTCTATCTCTCAGGCTTATTCATTAGTAATGCTGCCGTTGCTTATGCCAGTCATCTTGGAGGGTCGGTAACACACGGCCAACACTATCTTACCGATCATTTTCAATTAATTGTGAGCGATTTGTCTTCTGCTGAAAAAAAGCCTGAGTCGCAGATGCTGGTGTATGAAGATATGATTGCACCTATACTTGAGTGGAAATGCTTGAGTTGTCACAATGCTGAAAGATCAAAAGGAGATCTGGTGATGACTTCCTATCAAAATCTCCTCGGCAAGGGTAAGAGCGGTCAGCCGGCGCTTACGCCAGGTTTTCCAGATAAAAGTGAGTTGTTCAATCGTGTTGTACTGCCTGAGAACCATGATGATCACATGCCGCCTGAGGGTAAGACCCCACTGCGTGAGGATGAACAGGCGCTACTGAAATATTGGATCGAGTCAGGTGCTTCTGAAGAATTGCCGGTAAACCAGGCACGCAGAGAAGATATAGGCCCGATGATAGAACAGCTGTTACCAGAATTGGTGAAATATCGACGCAGGGTACAGGTTTCCAGGATGAGAAATATTGCGTTACAGCAGGAACTTCATGCCGTTGCTGAGAAGCTTTCCATCACGATTACGCGAGACAGCCTGGCGGATGGCGACTATTATGCAATCGCGATGAAATTTCCGCCTGCACCATTCACCAATGACCAATTCAAGGCGCTAAGTCCTTTTTCTGATGTTTTTTCGAAAATTTCGCTGATATCAAGCGGGATTGACGATGATGGTCTCTATTATATCGGTCAGATGAAGAATTTAAAAACACTGTACCTTCAAAAGACAAATCTGGATGGATCTGGCCTGGTGTACCTGCAAAAACTTTCTAAACTGGAAACACTCAATCTTTCTTTCACGAAAATTGATGATAAAGCTGCCCTTGACCTGCTTAAGATACCGAACCTAAAACAAGTGTACCTCTACAGAACAAATACAAGTGCAGCCGTCATCGAAGCCATTGGAAAGAACAGGCCGGGAATCATAATACTGCAGGAAGAAGGCCCGTATTTTTAGATTTCCATTTGCCCCTGACGAGAAATCGTGATGATCATTTAAAATTCAACATTTAAATGAATATATTTCTACATTCGATTCCATCGAATGTAACAGAATATTTTTTACAAGATAATCAGACACCTTAAAGCCGACTGCATGTTTACATTACTTATGATTTTTATAGCGCTGGCTTTTATTATTGTTGCCATTATCAAGTATGATATCCACCCGTTTCTGGCGTTGTTCGTAGGTGCTATCGGTTATGGTTTGATTACGGGAATGAGCCTGGAGCTAATCGTTCAGTCCATATCAGATGGGTTTGGTGGCGTGCTCGGAAAGATAGGGTTGGTGATATTGCTGGGAGTAATCATCGGTACCTTTTTAGAGAAGACCGGTGGCGCATTGGTCATTGCGCAAAAGGTACTATCGTATATCGGAGAAAAATCAGTAGTGCTGGCAATGATGATAACAGGATGGATCCTTTCAATACCTGTTTTTGGAGATAGTGCCTTTATCATGCTAAATCCAATCAGTAAGTCCTTGTCATTTAAGGCTAAAGTCCCTTTTATTTCTACTACGATCGCGCTTACCTTGGGCATAACGGCCAGTCATTCGCTCGTGCCGCCAACACCCGGACCGATTGCCACGGCTGGTATACTGGGTGCAGACCTTGGTATCGTCATTTTATGGGGTGCCATTATTAGTTTGGTGGCCCTGGTGCCTTGCTTTTATTTTGCCAAGTACGCCACTACCAGGGTTATAATCATTCCGAAGTTTGCGGAGGGTGAAAAGACAGGGCATCGTAAGCCGCCTTCACTGGGGAAATCTTCCTTACCTATTATTGTGCCCCTGTTCTTTATTGTTCTGGCATCAATTGCCAATTACCCCACGCATCCCTTTGGTGATAATTCGTTTACTACCGTGCTGCAGTTTGTTGGGAATCCGGTGATAGCACTTTTGCTGGGGGCTTTTGCATCTTTCATGCTGCCGGAAAAATTTGACAGAAAATTGTTGTCCTCAACAGGATGGATTGGTGATGCATTGATCATCGCCGCACCCATCATTTTGATTACCGGTGCAGGCGGAGTGTTTGGCAAGATGCTGCAAAACTCAGGTATCGCTGAAATCGTTAGCTCGAATCTGAGTGGAGCTAAGCAGCTTGGACTCTTGCTTCCCTTCATTATGGCGCTGGCACTAAAGACAGCCCAAGGATCATCCACTGTGGCGATGATTACCACAGCATCCGTTGTAGCACCTTTGCTTGTAACGCTGGGGTTAGATACAGAAATGTTAAGGGCCTTTACAGTGCTGGCTATCGGTGCCGGTGCAATTGCCATTTCACATGCCAACGACAGTTTCTTCTGGGTAATGACGCAGATGTCTGGTATGAATATTAAGCAGGGTAATCAGACACACAGCTTAGGAACGCTTCTTTTGTCTTGCACAGCCATAACACTGATTTTTGTGATAACATTCTTTCTTTAGCCTCCCTTGATTTTCTCGCGTTTGCGAATTTATCGTTGGTTACTTGGCCGTCCAGCCGCCGTCAACGGTAAGCATGGCACCCACCATATAGCTGGCGGCATCACTGGCAAGAAAAATAGCGGCACCTTGAATTTCTTCGAGTCTTGCCCAACGACCCAGTGCTGTGGCGCCAACAACTAATTTCTTTGCTTCATCTGTTTCAGCAATGGGAATATTCATTTCAGTGAGAAAAGGACCTGGGCAGATAGCATTCACATTGATGTTGAAAGGAGCAAGTTCCAGGGCCAGCGCGCGCGTCATTTGAACGACGGCGCCTTTACTTGATGCATACGGCGTTCTGTTGGCCAAACCAACCAATCCAAGTGTACTGGCCAGATTAATAATTTTCCCGCTCCCATTTTTTTTCATATGTGGTGTTACGGCCCTGGAAGCTAGCCAGGTACCTGTAACATTAACTTCCATCACTTTGGCGAAGTCATCCGGCGTAACTTCATCAATGGCACCGCGAATATTTATGCCTGCACTGTTGATCAGGATATCAATCTTTCCAAAAGATTTTAAGGCTAAGGTTACCATGGCCTCCGTTTGCTCTTTGTCTGTAATGTCGGCACCAAAGGAGAGTGCTTTTTTTCTGTAGGTTGCACTCAGTTCATTGGCGGCACGTGCACCTTCTGCTGCATTTCGGTTTACCAACATAACGTCAGCACCGGCTGAAGCAAGGCCAGCAGCCATTGCCAATCCAAGGCCTTTAGATCCTCCTGTAATGATTGCAGACTTTCCACTTAAATCAAATTGTTTGATACCTGGTAACTTTTCCATACGTTATGCTTTTTCAATGATAGAGCGTGATTTATTTTAACCCCAGAATCGTCTTGCTGTAAGTGAAAGACTCGATAATATTTTGCTCTTCTGCTGCGAGCCTATCCTCACTGCTAAGTTGCGAGACAGTAGGAAGCGCTGGTTGAAATTTGTGATGCCTTACCATCTGAAGCGTTCGTGCCAGTTCACTGCCAGACAACGTTCCAAATGTAGCCCAGTAATCTTCCTTGAGGCAGGGTATTTCCAGGGGGTCGCGGGTAATCATTTCAAGATTTAGGGTGATCTCCGGATTGTGTTGATTGCAAATGGCTATCATCCTGGTGAGGTCAAGGATGCCTCTTCCCAGAGGAACTTCAGATAGCAGAAAGCCGTCGGCGTATTCATCCACGCCCATATCCTTGACGTGTGTCGTAAACGCATAGGGCGCCAATGTTTCAACTACTTCCAGGGGATCTTCCATAAGCGAAATGCTGTTCCCAAAATCAAGTGTTACGCCTATCCATTCACTGTCGAGTTCTTTTATCATGGCAGCGAGTTCGGTTGCCCGCCAGTCCTTGTGGTTTTCTACCGCAAGTCTGACTTTATGTTTATGAAGGATGGGGTCTGCCAGTTGCAGGGATGTCATCGCATTTTTCTGAGCTTCCTGAAATGCCTCGAGAGAGTGAAATATTTCATACCGGCGACCCGCAGAACATACTGTTCTGATCACCTGCGCGCCTGCCTCTTTTGCACCTTTCACTTCTTGTTCAAACCTTGTCAGGTCGCCGGTATCTTTCGGCATGCTTATAGACCCTTCCAAATAGAGACCAAGTTTTTCCCTTCGGTCACGCATTTTCTCCACAAAATCGGTAGTCCATTCCCGCACACCAACCTGAATACCTCCGGCACCAATTCGACTACAGTGTTCCAGCAGGTCAATTGCGTTCATAAAACCCGGATATTTATTGCTGGAGACTTTAGAATTCCAACGGCTCCCATAGGAGTGGACAACAACACCCATGCGCATTTCTTTAAATAATTTCGTAGGCATTGGCAGTGAAAAAGCCATCGCGGCAGCGGCAGCTTTCTGAAGAAACTCCCGTCTGTCCATCCCGGATGGAGAGGGATCTGAAGTCGATGGATCTCGATACGCTTTCATATGTTGGACATCATTGTATTGAATAGGTTATTGTGTTGCGGCTTGTTCTGTCTCCAGGATATGTCTGTTCAGTTCATTTGCCGTCCAGGGGACTACTCTGCCTTGTGAAGTATGCCGTGTAGAGCCTACAATTCGCCTGCTGACCGGGCCGGCATTATTTCCCCATTCATTCCTAATATAGGTCATAATGGCGGTAATCGCACCATCATCCATTGGGGAATGCGCAGGCATTGCTGGAAGTATATCAGGGATATCGTAAACCTTCCCCGCCACCTCTACAGGACCTTCTATCCCATGGAGGATAAGCAGCGCCAGGCGCTTCTCGCTGCCTAATACCCAATCAGAGCCTATCAAGGTAGGTGCAAACCGGCTTAACCCGGCACCATCCGTTCCATGGCACCCCGCACATGAGGTAAGGAATAGCTGCCTTCCCAAAGCAAATTGTTGTTGGTCTTCGTCGGTAAGCTGCGTTTGTTGCGCTGCCGCAGGAACCGCGATATGGCCGGGCCACTCAAACATCGCTGCCAATTCCTGCAAGCGCGATGGATCAATGTTGACATGGGGCCGGTTTAATATTCCAGGTTGGGAAGGTAGCCCTATAGGTTTGGACTTATTGGCGCGTCCCTGGATCGCTATCGCCGTGAGCATGGCTTTTTCTACCCACGTCAAGTCATCCTTGTCCAGGAGGGATAACAGACCGGTCATCTCTTTTGTATCCCGCTTTCGGACGACAGCTGAAGTGAGCATATCCAGGAATATTTCTTTGTCAGGTGTGTGCTCTTGAAGCCATGTAGATTTGCGCAGGTCTTGCAAAAAACCAAACTCCCGATCCTCAAGGCTGCTTAGTACAGCGTCCCTTATCAACGCGGAAGTATCATAGCGTTCTACAATTCCTGCCAGTAGCTGATGCGATGCGTCCCAGTTGAGTACCTCGGCAGTCAAAGCAATCTGGAGTATTTCTTTGAAGGAAGCTTTATTCCATATTGAAAAAATCTCTGTTTCCAGTTTAGCGCGAACATTCGGATCAGATTTTGCCATGGGTTCAAGCAATCGTAATGCCGTGGTCCGGATGATTTCGTTTTTGTCTTTCAGGCATCGGAACAGCAAGTCAGGCTCAAGTATCTTTAATCCTTCCATTGTCCACAATCCATGTAGCCGACCAACATAGTTATCTCCTTGCAAAGAGAGTTTTTCAAGTGCAGGTTGGATACTTTTATCGTTTCGTTCCACCAGTAATTTTTGGGCCATGTCCCTGTACCACCCATTCGGATTGGACAAGTAGCCAATCAATTCTGCTGAAGTGGCCGATGAAAGTCTTGTTGGGTCCGGTGCCTTCCAATTTTTGGGGACAATTCTCCAAATACGTCCGAGATGTATTGGTAGAACCAGTTTTCGAGAAATAGTTTGTTCGCGGAGATAGGGTGTAACGTGTGGCCCGTGTTGAACCAGGCCACGATACATATCTGCAACATAAAGGGCACCATCCGGGCCTGTTGCCAATTGAACCGGTCTGAATCGCTCATCAGTGGAGGCCAGAAATTCCCTCCCGGGATTTGGATCATGGGCTGCAAGCAGGGCTCCTGCTTGATCAACAACATTTCGTTTGATAAGATTTCCGGAAGGTTCGCATACGAAAACACTGCCGGCATACATGGATGGCAATGCATTTCCCCGATAGTAAAGTGGGGAGCATGCAGCTGTAAATTCCAGCAATCGGCCGGATTCGTCTAAAGTACCGGGTATGTATCCGCGATTAGTCGCGGGATTAGCCCGGATGGGATACACTCTTCTGTCAATAGTGAGTCCATGATCTATCCCTGTAGTTGGTTTGTGATTTTTGTTTCGCGACAAATAGTTTGGTGGAACAAGGTCTGCATGAAGCTGCGACCAGTTATAATTATAATACAAGCGACCTTCGTCATCGTGACTGATTCCCCACTGACCACGAAATTCTGTACTATCACGTTGCCACCCACCGTCTGTCAAGCGATACCGAAAACGTGATTTAGCATTGTAATACCAGTTGTCCAACCCGCGCCAGAGGCCGTTTCCTGAATGTTCAACCAAAGGGCCGCCGGCGTAATCAGGGTCAATAAGGGTTTTCGCGTCTGCCTTTAAGTCGTGATCAAAGTCTTCTGTCAACCAGAGTGCCTGATTTTCAACGATCAACGCCCCACCGGGAACGACCGCAATAGCGCGGGGCAAGATCAGACTATCGATGTAAATTGTACTCACATCCATTACGCCGTCGCCATCTGTATCTTCCAGCACAGAGACTCTTCCAACGCGCTCTTTCTCACCAACGCCATCAATATCAGGCATGAACCCGCGCATTTCCACAACCCATAGTCTACCATCTTCATCGAAGGTTATCACAACGGGATCCTGGACCATGGGTTCGGCGGCTACCAGTTGAATTTGCAGGCCAGGATCAAGTTGAAAGGAAGCAAGTTCTTCTTCGGGTGAGCGCGCAGGGGAGGGTCCATCATCAGATTCTGGTGATGGAGGACCGGCACAATTGAAGAAAATGGTGACACCTGTTAAAAGTGTAAAAAAATATCGCTTGTTCAATTCTCCACAACGATGAAACCACCTCTTTAAAATAAAGTTTATGTAGAAATACGTTGTAAATTTCTTCAAGAAAGTTGGCTTTATACTTTAGTAGGATCCGGATGTACCCACGGTTGCCGGTATGGTCGTTGGAGCAAATCATTAGCCTCTCGATCACCAGTAATTTCACGTTTCTTCGGATCATACACGATAGGACGTCCCGTTTTCATTGACAAATTGGCCAAGATGCAACTCGCTGTAGAAATATGTCCCTCCTCGATGTCCGCCACAGGTCGGCTATTATTTTCAATGGCACCCAAAAAGTTAAGCATGTGCAACCTGGTGGCCGGCGCTGCATTTAATTCAATATGATCTTCGGTAAGGTCTTCAGGGTATTTTTCTTTTTCATAAATGACATCCTTGTGGATCGGTGTTCCGCCTTCACCGTGCGGAATAAAATCATACCGCATGGTGCTTCCTTTCAATGTTCCTTTCTCGCCATATAAAATAAAAGACCAGGGATAGTCCGGATCTGCGGGAGTGCCCCAGCTGCGATGCTGCCAGTTACAGTTGAGCTCATCATATTCGAATAGTGCAGTTTGCGTATCCGCAATATTGGACTTTCCTTCTTTTTGAACGTATATACCTCCAGTGGAAACAATACGATTCGGCCATCCAAGTTTTAGCATCCATCGGACGGTGTCGAACATATGCACGCACATATCGCCCATTATACCGTTACCGTATTCCATGAAGGTGCGCCACCATCTCAGGTGTGGTATTCCATCGTATGGGCGTAATGGCGCTGGCCCTGTCCACATTTCGTAATCCAGAAAGTCGGGCACAGGTTCCAGTGGGGGGTTGCCATTATTGCGCATGGGAAAATAGCAGCACATATCTACATGAGAGACTTTCCCCAGTAGTCCCGCATCCACAATATTCTTTTTTGCCTCAATAAGATGGGGAGTGCTTTTGCGTTGCGTACCAACTTGAACGACGCGCTTATATTTGCGTGCCGCCGCAACCATCGCTTCTCCTTCCATAACATCAACGCTGATTGGCTTTTGTACGTAAACATGCGCGCCAGCTTTTACTGCCTCTATGGTCTGTAGTGCATGCCAGTGGTCAGGCGTGCCGATCAGCACGATATCCAGTTCATTTTCTGAGAGCATCTTCCGGTAGTCACCGTAAAGACGAGGTGTCTTCCTGGAATGCTGACGCTGGCTGACGATCGCTGCTGCTCCCTTTAACATGTTTTTGTCCACATCGCAAAGCGCTACAACTTCTACCGGGGCTACCTGTATTAACCGAAAGAGGTCACTTTTGCCGTACCACCCTGCTCCAATCAACCCTACACGCAGTGTCTTTGCTGGATTGATAAAGTCCATGCCCTGGGCACCAAAGGCAGAAAGTGCGAGTGATGCTGTTGCGCCTTTAAGGAAATGCCGGCGATTAATATTGAAATTATTCATTTACGTTTTTTGGTTATTTGTAAACATGGAAATTTTACTCGTACGACAGACAAATTACGGTTTCTAAACTTCATGGGCAACAATGAAGAAGAGTTAGGTGCGTAATTCGCTTCGTAAAACAGGGAGATTAAGAATACCATTTTTATGAGCGGGTTAAATAGTAGATTGACGGATTCCCATGACATGATTAGTTTCGTTTCTTAAGCTGAGACTAATCCTTCAGCACCACTGAGACTTGGACCGCCGGCCTGACGCAGATGTAGAATCTCAATATTTGCTGACCGTGGTTGTTGTTACAAAAGAAGTTGTGTAGAATTAATGTATGGAATCTGAAAAATTAAGTAAGGGACAGCTTCAAGTAGCCGCTACAGGTTTCCTTAGTCTGTTCTCTCTGGTCGGGATAATGTTTTATGGCCTTCCATTCTTCTATGACTTTTGGGTTACCGATTTTGGCTGGTCCCGTGCTACCGTCACTTCAGGAAATGCTTTGGCAAAGATCATCATCGGGCCTTTGTTTGGATTTCTTGCGGGGTGGATAATCGATCGGTTTGGACCCAGGCGCCTGATGCTTTCGGGTATTGTCTTTGGCGGTATCGCCTTGATTGGGTTGAGCATAATGACATCACTGTGGCAATTGTATATCTTCTACATGTTCAATGCGCTGGGGTATATGTGCGGCGGACCGTTGCCAAATCAGGTTTTGATATCGCGCTGGTTTGACAAAGCGCGAGGCAAAGCCATGGGCATCGCCTATTTGGGTATCGGTATCGGAGGTATGCTTGTTCCTCAGCTTGCGCGGTGGCTAAACTTGAAATTTGGTTGGCATGAGGCATTGATGATCCTGGGAATTATTATGATCGCCATTGCTTTTCCGATGGCGTGGTTTGTTAAGGAGGATCCCGAAGGAGCGGCACAGCCTAAGCAAGCTGAATCCAAAGTTCCGTTTCGTAATATCTTAAAAAGCTGGCCATTTTATTTACTCGTTATTGGCAGCATGTGCTCCATCGGGGCGGTTGCCGGCACGAGTCAAAATCTGAAATTGTTTTTCAGTATTGACCTCAAATACAGTCAGGAGCAGGCAGCAAACGTTCTTTCCATCGTGCTTGGTGCCAGCATTATCGGACGTTTACTGATGGGATGGCTTGCAGACCGGATTCAGAAAAAGTTTGTCATGATTCTCATTTATATACTTGTGGCAATTTCGATACCCTTGCTTTATTTTGCCACGACACCCGGTGTTGTCTATGTATTCGCATTTATTTTTGGCGTAGCACTGGGTGGCGATTATATGATTATTCCTTTAATGGCAGCGGAATTATTTGGTGTGAAGGTAATGGGACGTGTAATGGGCCTCGTTATCACTGTGGATGGATTGGCTGAGGCCTTTGCACCCTGGCTTGCCGCCTGGCTACGGGACCGCAGCGGTAGTTATGCAAATGGATTTGCAGCCTTAATAGTCCTTGCGGTTATTGGAACAATAGCTGTGGCATTGCTTCCACGAAGAACGAAAATAGCATGAATCCATTGCGTGTAATGGTGCAGGAGGATATCCCTGCCGGACTTGCGCTTTGTCGGGCGGCAGGATGGAACCAGCGCGCTGCGGAATGGGAGTTGTTCCTGACCTTGAGCCCCCAGGATTGTCGTGTTGCTTTTGATTCAGAGGGGAATGTCGTTGGAACGGTTACAACGGTTGGTTATGAAGACCATTTTAGCTGGATAGGTATGCTGTTGGTTGATCCCGCTCAACAACGCCATGGCATAGGAACTCAATTATTGCAGGAGTCATTGAACATTTTACGGGAAGCAGAAACTGTAAAACTGGATGCCACGCCGCAGGGCCGTGAAGTTTATTTGAAACTGGATTTTGTTGATGAATATTCACTCAGCCGAATGAAGGCCAGTAGGGTAGCAGCATCTATACTTTCAGAAGGGCAGGCAAGACCCATAATGGAAAGCGATTTTCACAGACTACTTGAGTTTGATCGGGAAGTATTTGGCGCTGACAGGGAGGCTGTACTAAGGTGGTTATGGTACGAGGCTGCGCAATACGCTTTTATCACCGAGGAAGATAATCGTATTTTAGGATATTGCTTCGGCAGACCTGGACACAACTATACCCATATTGGACCGATTATAGCAACCGATGTTAAAAATTGTATTGATCTGGCCTCAACTGCACTGCGGCATTGCACCGGGGATCATGTAATATTGGATGTATTGCACCACACACAGGAATGGCAAACGTGGTTAGCGTCCGCCGGATTTATTGAACAGCGAACTTTTATTCGGATGTATCGCGGACCCAATGCATGGCCTGGTGTTCCGGTAAGACAATTTGCTGTCGTGGGGCCAGAGTTTGGCTAGGCAGTCTCAGTTATCTTGCCGACTATTTCTTAAGATCAAGTTTCTGCGCCTGGTGCTGTGCCTGGAGTGCCAGTTCGGTGGCCAGAAAGCAATGCGTTTGCGACATGGCCGTTTCTGTACGATTTACGATATCGTTTACAAGTTGCTCACCGAAAACCAAAGGCTCGTTCTTGCAATCTATGTAGCGCGTCTCTTTGTGATCAACAAGAAAAAGATGGTTGCCGCCGTCTCTGCCACCAATGTCAACATTCTTTCTGATTTCTATGAATCCTTCCGTACCCAGAATTGTTAGACGACCATCACCCCAGGAGTTGAGCCCATCGGGTGTAAACCAGTCGACGCGAACATATCCGGCGCCTCCATTGCCACGAAGTGTGACATCACCAAAATCTTCAAATTCCGGGTATTGTGGATAATGCACATTACCTACTTGAGAAAAAGCCACAGAAGCTTGGGTCGATCCGGTGAAGAATAGAAATTGATCCATTTGATGGGAGCCGATGTCGCAGATAATTCCGCCGAACTTATCGCGGTGAAAAAACCATTCTGGTCGTTCTTTGATCCTTATCCTGTGGGGACCCAAGCCAATCGTTTGGATAACATTACCAATGGCACCCGCTTTGACCAACGCACCTGCCTTAACCGTGGCTCTGTTTTCAAGCCGTTCGCTAAATAATATGGAATAGATACGCCTGGTCTCTTTTTGGACTTTTCTTACTTCGGCCAATTGCGCCAGGGTAGTGATACCTGGCTTGTCTACTAGAAAGTCTTTCCCGTGCTTCATCACCTGAATACCCAATGGGGCCCGATCGACTGGTATGGAGGCGCTGGCAATCAGCTGGATTGAATTGTCTTCCAGGATTTCTTTTTCGCTTTGCGCAAGTTTTGCCTGCGGATACTTCTTCGCGAACTCTGCCGCCAAGTCTGCCTCTTTAGCATAAAATGCTACGAGTTGTCCGCCACCTCTGATGACAGCATTGACCATACCATAGATGTGATCATGGTTAATGCCAATCACGGAGAATCTTATGGATGCACCTCCCGGAGATTCTTTTGCGTATGGCATACTAATTTTAGGTCTCCGGTCTTTCGCGCCTGCGAGGCCGGTAAGGGTTGACGCTGCAATACCCGCGCCAGTTGTAAGTGCCTGTCTAATAAATTTACGTCTGTTACCTTGCATGCTGAATCGTGGTTATGCCTCTATATTAGAACAATAAGGCAATAATTCAAATTATTTTGTGCCTGGCGGCTTCAGTTGTTATTACCTGGCCACCAGGCACTGTGTACATTTCGAGATCATTCTTTTTTATGTTCTTCCTGAGAGTTTAATACTGAATATTAATCGATCCGATATACCAGGAAGACAAAACTTCTTGGTGTTCGTTAAGCATTCAAGACAATATTAAAATCCTGCAAGACTGAAGCCCCTGTTTTACCACTTGAGTTAGCCACCAAATGCCGAGGTTTAACTACATTTGGTGTGGATCTATTGACAGAACACAATTGATTAAATAGAATACTATGAAAATCGGTATTGCAGCAGATCACGGTGGATTCAGCCTGAAAGAAGGAATTAAACATTGGCTTACGTTGATCGGGTATGAGGTAAAGGATTTTGGTGCTTACGCAATGGATGCAGGGGACGATTTTCCTGATTTTGTCGAGCCGTTGGCCAGGGCTGTTGCGTCGGGTGGCTGTGAACGTGGCATTGCCATTTGCGGAAGCGGTGTAGGAGCTTCCGTTGCGGCCAATAAGATTGACGGCGTCCGGGCTGCATTGATTCTGGATAGTTTTTCTGCGCACCAAGGTGTTGAGGATGATGATATGAATCTGATTTGTCTTGGTGGAAGGGTTGTAGGTAATAAGTTGGCGGAAGAGCTGATTCTGACTTTTCTAACGGCAAATTTTATTGGTGATGAACGACATCGCCGCAGATTGAATAAGATCAAGGCCCTTGAGATAAAATGAGCTACGCTACACGCTAGATAGTTGCACCTACCTTGAAATGAAATTTGTTCTTAAGGAAAGTTAACAGGTAAGCGCTAACTTTGATAAAGAAATTAGGGAGAAATCAATAAGATATGAAAAGCGACAATTATGTTTTTGGGATGATCGGTCTTGGTACGATGGGGCGGAACTTATTGTTGAATATGGCCGATCATGGCTTTAAAGTGGCCGGTCACGATAAAGATCAGGCTAAAATAGATACCCTTGCGAATGAATCCGGTAAAGCAAATGTAAAAGGATTTCTTTCCTTGCAGGAATTCATTGATAGCCTGCGAAAACCAAGGGCTGTTATGCTGCTCGTCCCTGCAGGTAAAATAGTTGACAACGTTATTGCTGAACTTACACCACTACTTGACGAAGGTGACTTGATAATTGATGGAGGGAACTCGCACTTCACCGATACGAACAGAAGAGTGGAAGAGTTGAAGGCGAAACGACTCCATTTTTTCGGTATGGGTGTTTCAGGTGGGGAGGAGGGAGCGCGCAATGGGCCAAGCATGATGCCGGGCGGTGATGTGAAGGCTTATTCGGTAGTGCAACCCATCTTTGAAGCTGTGGCCGCCAAGGTAAATGGAGAACCTTGTGTGACGTATATCGGTCCCGGTGCTGCAGGCCATTTTGTAAAAATGGTACACAATGGTATTGAATACGGGATTATGCAAATGATCGCTGAAACGTATGAGTTTATGAGGAAGGGACTTAAGCTTCCGGACGAAAAAATTCACAGCGCATTTAAAACATGGAATGAAGGAAGGCTACAATCATTTCTGATCGAGATCACACGCGACATACTTTGTTTCTACGAGCAAGGAGCTGATCATTTGTTATTGCATGATATTAAAGACGAAGCCAGGTCCAAAGGCACAGGCAAATGGACTTCTCAAGTGGCAATGGATTTACAAACCCCACTTTCAGTAGTAGACACAGCGGTTGCAATGCGCGACCTTTCTAAGTATAAGGCCCTTCGCACCTTAGCATCCTCTTTCTACAGGGGAGAGGAGGCTCCTCTTGAAGCGACCGGAGAAGAATATATTCAGGCGTTGGAATCATCGCTCTATTTCGCAACGATCATCGCCTATGCGCAAGGTATGCATTTGCTCGCGCAGGCGTCGATTGAATTTAAGTACGATCTGAAGTTGGATAGGATTGCCTTGATCTGGCGCGGGGGGTGTATTATACGATCTGCATTCCTGCAGGATATTTATCTAGCCTATAAGAATGATTCTTCTTTGTCACATTTGCTGGTTGACAAAAGTATACAGAAAAAAGTAAATGACCTTATTCCGGAAACACGCAGGGTCCTGTCTTCGGCTGTCACTGCTGGTATTGCGATGCCAGCGCAAACCGCTGCATTGAGCTACTTTGACAGCTTGAGAAGCGCCCAAATGCCTTCCAACCTTATCCAGGCACAGCGTGATTATTTTGGCGCCCACACTTACGAACGAATTGGAAAAGAAGGGGTATTTCATACACAGTGGTTTGCTAAATAACATAACAACGCTCACCCTATATTAATCGCACTAAATTAGAATTAATGCTATGCAAAGTCCGCTTCAAGATCAGTCCATTGTCTTTTTTATTTTTGGTGGAACCGGAGACCTGACCTCACGAAAATTAGTCCCTGCTTTGTACAATCTTTTTTTGGATGGCTGGATGCCTGCAAACTTCGAGGTCATTGGGATGGGACGAACAGCGCAAAGTGATGATCAGTTTCGGGATTTGCTGTTGGAGGATATTCACAAGTTTTCACGACGCGGAAAAGCAGAACCCGATCAATGGAAGGACTTCGCTGCCCATGTTTTTTTTCAGTCGGGGGAAATTCAGGAGGATAAAACGTATGTGGGCATAACTGAGCGAATAGAACGTGCTGGGCAGGCGTGGAAGGCCGACCCGTGCGTGATTTATTATTTGGCGGTGGCACCACGGTTTTTCGCCCCAATAGCTGAGAACTTATCGAAACATAATTTGGCTACCGATCTGGCGAAGGCAAGAATTGTCATTGAAAAACCTTTCGGCAATGATCTCGAATCGGCAAGGGCTTTAAACAAGCTGCTGAATAATGTATTTTCTGAACGTCAGATTTATCGCATCGATCATTATCT
>JAOUDZ010000089.1 GCA_029858965.1 Cyclobacteriaceae bacterium | reverse complement strand
AAAGGAAGGCATTGCCCGGGACTTTGTGAACCGTATTCAAAATCTTCGCAAGGAAATGGGAATGGAAGTCCTGGACAAAATACGAATCGAAGTAGCACAAGACTCTGAAACGGTGAATTCGGCATTGGCAGAATTCAGCGACTATATTAAAACCGAAACACAGGCACTGGGCCTGCTTGTAAAACCTTCTGTTGAGGAGGGCGTTAATGTGGAAATGGATGAACTTGTATTGAAGGTAAAAATCATGGTCAATCATGTGAAATGACCAACATTATTAAAACGGACAACTGATTAAATGAAAACATACAAATACTTTATCCTTGCCTTCGCTGTTATCCTTATTGATCAAACATCGAAGTTGCTCGTGCACCAATATATGTTCCTCCACCAGGAACTCACTGTCTTGGGCAGCGAGCAATATGGATTCAAGTTGCATTATCTGCTTAATCCCGGAATGGCTTTTGGCATTCGGTGGAACAATGAATTTGGCAAGCTTGCGTTGACGGCGTTTCGAATTGCAGCTATGTTTGGCATAGGGTACTACCTCGTCAAGATGGCACAAAAGGGGTCAAGTTCCGGTTTTCTATGGTGCATGGCTTTGATTTTGGGAGGCGCTGTAGGCAATGTAATCGATAGTACCTTTTATGGCATTTTGCTCAATAACCATCCTGCCAACTCGCCTACCCCATGGTTTCATGGACAAGTCATCGATATGCTTTTCTTTCCGCTATTCGACTATACATGGCCCGACTGGATCCCATATCTTGGTGGTGATTACTTTCTGTTCTTCAGCCCCGTATTTAATATTGCAGATTCATCCATCTTTTTAGGCGTAGTGGTCATCTTAATTTTTCAGCGACGATTTTTTGGCGAAAAAATACAAACCGATTATTCATCTGCATCAGACAATCCAATAGCTGCTGAAAACAGCGCTATTGAAAAACCGCTAATGGAGAATTCTGATAACGCGAGCCCGCTTTAAGTTTATATCCTGAAAAGATACTTTTTGGGGACGCCGAAGCCCTGCTTAGTAATACTTTGGCTAAATAATTCAGGGCACAAAGTCAGGAAAAACGCGTCAGATTTTGACACGTTATCCACTCCTAATTGAAGATATGAATCAGCGTTGCCGACAATCTCAATTTCAGCAAAACCTGCCAGCGTCTTAGTAGTTCATTATTCTTCTTATTTTTAGGCCGTACTACTAACCAATACAGGATACAGTGAGTTTATTCATTAAAAAGCCGCTAGCCCAACTGATGGCGCAAGGTGATGATTCCGAGAAAGGACTTAAACGCACTTTGGGAGCAGGAAATCTTGTTGCATTGGGTATAGGTGCAATAATAGGAGCAGGTTTGTTTGTTCGCACGGCCGCTGCTGCTGGAGAAGCAGCCGGCCCTGCGGTGATTATTTCGTATATCATTGCAGCTATTGCTTGTGCCTTTGCCGGATTATGCTATGCTGAATTTGCATCAATGATTCCCGTGGCTGGATCCGCCTACACGTATGCCTACGTAACGCTCGGGGAATTTCTTGCCTGGATAATCGCATGGGCGCTTGTCCTTGAGTATGCGCTAGCCGCGGCTACCGTCTCCATTGCATGGAGTGAGTATTTGAATAACCTTCTGGTCAGTTTCGACATTGGGGCCATACCTTACCAGTGGTGCCATTCACCCATGGAGGTATCGATGGGTGGCGTTCGGGGGATTGTAAACTTTCCTGCAATTTCCATTCTTTTGATTCTCACATTGGTATTGATAAAGGGGACTAAAGAATCAGCACTTGTAAATGCTATCATCGTCTTCGTAAAAGTTGGTATCGTATTACTCTTTATTTTCGTAGGCTGGCAATTTATTAAGCCGGAAAATTATCACCCCTTTTTAATACCTATTGAAACAGCAGGGCATGAGTCTTTCAATAAGCACGGTTGGGGAGGTGTACTTGGTGGTTCTGCCATAGTATTCTTTGCCTTCATTGGGTTCGATGCCGTATCAACGGCAGCGCAAGAAGCCAAAAATCCAAAGCGTGATATGCCAATTGGTATTCTAGGTTCATTGATTATTTGCACAATTCTATATATTCTTTTTTCCCGTGTGCTAACGGGAGTTGCGAACTGGGAAGAGTTTAAGACCGTAGGGAAAGAAGCTTCTGTTGCTTACGCTATTCAAAACTATATGCACGGCTATGGGTGGCTCGCTAATTTAGTTACTGTTGCTATTCTGGCAGGCTTCTCATCCGTGATATTGGTTATGCTGATGGGACAATCCCGGGTATTTTACACGATGTCAAAAGATGGCCTAATTCCAAAGATATTTTCAGATCTCCATCCAGTGTACAGAACGCCGCACAAGTCCAACATTATTCTCTTTGTATTCGTAGGTGTCTTTGCCGGCTTTATACCAGGCGAAATGGCAGGTGATTTGACAAGCATAGGAACCTTATTTGCCTTTGTAATGGTATGCGCCGGTATTTGGGTTATGCGGGTCAGGAACCCTGAGGCAGTGAGGCCCTTTAGGACTCCCTTTGTTCCTTTGGTTCCTTTTCTGGGAATAACAATTTGCGTTGGTATGATCTTCTCCTTACCTAAGAACACATTGATCGCTGCCGGTGCCTGGATGATTCTTGGTTTGATTGTATACTTTTCGTATAGTAAACGGAATAGTTACTTAAGAAATAACAAATAAGAGAATAGCGTAAGAACAGAAGGCATTTGGTGAGGCCCCAAAGCTTTTAAATCCGTAAACGTTTTCGAAAATAATATCTGCAAATCACAAAAGCCTGTCAGGTCCCTCGGGAGTATTTGATAACTTTGTTAGCATTCAATTACTACCATGGCAAGTCAATTCAACGAGACTGTTTCTACACGTTATCACATGTATAACAGTCTATTCCTTAATCTTCCCTATACTGGTATTTACCGTACCGGCACTTTGTTGCCCCTTCTCCAGCAATCCTGTGAAAGTGAGTATCAGAAAGGAAGGGATCCGAAAGCTATAATCAAGAAATTCTTTAAAGACTACACCCCGAAAGCTACGCGTGAAGAGCAATTTTCATTACTCTTTGGTTTTATCCAGTATATCGAACGGCAAGTTGTGCTCTTCGATTCCATTGAGGATGCGGCCTTTGACGAAATAAATGACTTAAAGGGGAAAGGAACTGTTTCAGAACTTCTGCTTCGGGTTTCGGCTGAAAATGCCACAGATACGCTTTTAAAGAAACTTGAGGAATTCAGTGTCCGGATTGTACTCACGGCACATCCCACTCAATTTTATCCGGGCAACGTGCTGGCAATATTAAACGATCTGGAACGTGCTATCCAGGAAAACCGGCTGGAGCATATCAACCTTTTGCTTCGCCAATTGGGAAAAACACCGATCATCAATAAACAAAAGCCCTCGCCTTTTGACGAGGCTGTAAGTTTGTCCTGGTTTCTGGAAAATGTGTTTTATCCTGTTATTCCAGACATCATTAATAAACTCATGACCGGCCTAAATGTAAAATTGGAGGATTGGGTCAACTACGACTTAATAAAAGTTGGTTTTTGGCCGGGCGGCGATCGCGATGGGAATCCATTTGTTACCCACGAGATCACGCTGAAAGTCTCTCAACTTTTACAGCAAACTTTACTCAGGTGCTACCATAGAGATCTCCGTTTTCTCAAAAGAAGACTTACATTTAAAGGAGTCGATCATATCATCGCCCGGGCTGAGCGCAAAGTGTATCCCATGGCCTATGGAGGAGGACGCGGTGAAATTTACAGTAATCGTGAAGCACTATTAAGTGATTTATTTGAAGCACGAGAGGTCCTCGTCCGTGACCATAATGGTTTATTCTTAAGCATATTGGATTCCTTTATTCTTAAAGTTAGAATTTTTGGATTTTATTTCGCCAGTATGGACATCCGCCAGGATAGCCGTCAACATGCATATGCATGGGATGCCATTATTGAAAAGCTGAAATCAAAAAATAAGAAACTAAACGGTTTTGAAAGACTTTCTGAGCCTGAAAAAATTGAAACCCTACTTTCCTTAAACTTTAAGCCCAATGAGCTGAAGTTTGAAGATACATTCATACCAGAGTTGATCGAAAGTATAAACACCATCAGCGAAATACAAAAGAACAATGGCGTTGAAGGTTGCCAGCGCTACGTCATTAGTAATTGCCAATCGGCATTAGATGTAATTCGTGTTTATCAACTCGCGAAATTGATATTGGATAAGAGCGGGGTTCTTTCGCTTGATATTGTTCCGCTGTTTGAAACGATAGAAGACCTTAGCAAAGCACCCAGTATAATGGAAGCATTATACAGCATACCCGCCTACCGCAAGCACTTGAACAAGCGGGGAAACAAGCAAACGATTATGCTTGGGTTTTCAGACGGAACAAAGGATGGGGGTTATTTGAGAGCAAATTGGTCCATTTTTCAGGCGAAAGAGAATTTGACTAAGATTACCAGAGATCATGGATTTGTTGCTGTGTTTTTTGACGGTCGCGGGGGGCCACCGGCGCGCGGAGGGGGTAACACACATGATTTTTATGCATCATTGGGAGACACCATCGAGGACAGAGAAGTGCAGATCACTATCCAGGGACAAACGATAAGCTCAAATTTCGGAAGTCCAGTTTCTTGTGGATTTAACCTTGAACAATTACTTTCAGCGGGAATTGAAAATGCTGTATTCCCCAACCAAAATGAGCTTAAGCCAGCCGAAGTAAGTTTGTTAAATGCCCTGGCCGATGAGGGACACAAAGCGTATCTCACTTTAAAGCAACATCCTAAGTTTGTTCCTTACCTTGAAAAGATCACGCCGCTATCCTTCTTCGGTGATACCAATATCGGTTCGCGCCCAGTGAAACGCAGCCAGGGAAGCTTGAAGTTCGAAGATCTGCGCGCAATTCCTTTTGTCGGATCGTGGGCTCAAATGAAGCAGAACATTCCTGGGTTTTATGGCGTTGGTACAGCCATTAAAGTATTGAAGAAGAAAGGCAAACTTCCGGCGTTGAAATCCCTGTTCAAGCAATCGCTATTCTTTCGCACACTTCTCAGCAATAGTATGATGTCGCTTACGAAGTCATATTACCCGGCTACAGCTTATTTGGCAAAAGACAAGGAGTTCGGCGAATTCTGGAAGAAGATGCATGCAGAATTTATTTTGTCTACGCAAATGATTCTTGAGGTATCGGATCTTTCGGAATTAATGGAAAATAATCCATTAAACAGGGATTCCGTTAAGCTGCGTGAGGGGATTGTTTTGCCACTTATCACCATTCAGCAATTTGCACTGCAGCAACTACGCAATATCCATTCTTCAGAAAAACCCTATGAAAGAACCTATCAGAAGCTTGTACTGCGATGCATGTTTGGAATTATTAACGCGGCGCGAAATTCTGCTTAGGAACAGTTATTCAACAATTTCGTCTGTAATGACAAGATTTAAGCCATTATAGGACGTTCTGTATTTTAGCAGGGGTCGCCAGGCGATACCGCCAGTAGGATTGCCTGTTGAGAAATCAAAGGATGATCCACAACAAGGATCGACCATAAAAAGCTTGGAATTATCAACGTTGACGGTAGCACATGCATCGTTAGGGTGGTAAGAACAATTGCGTTCATAGGCATAGTAAATACCGGTTTCCTGGCAATACACGATAATGCCTCGTGTTCCACCATTTATTTCCTTGGCTATACCTTTGCTCTTTAGCGCAATGTTTTCCGGCAGATTCAGATTAATAATTATATCCGGAAAGGGCTGATAGGGAATCTGATCATCACTAAGGTCGGGTGTACAACCGATTAATCCGATGATTAACATATTGATCCAGCATGCTGACCACACCGTGTACTTACGACTGAGGATACTCATAAAAACCCTTACCACTTTTTCTTCCATAGTGTCTTGCATCTACCATTTGCTGTTGAATTCGGCTAGGCCTGAATTTAGGGTCGTGATAAAATGCATCGTACATGGATGTAGTCACTGCAAAATTAGTATCGACCCCGATTAAATCCATCAATTGAAATGGCCCCATTTTAAATCCGCTGCATTTAAGCAGCTTGTCAATAGTCTTAAAATCTGCAACGCCGTCTTCAACAATCTTCAGTGACTCTGCATAAAATAGTCGGGCCACGCGGTTCACGATAAAACCTGGAGAATCGGCTACGATCACAGCAGATTTTGAAATACTATTGACAAACGATCTCAACGTCAAAATAGTATGATCGCTAGTGGCCGCGCCGCGAACAATTTCCACCAGCTTCATAACAGGCGCCGGGTTAAAGAAATGCAACCCGGCAAACCGTTCTTTGTGCTTCAATGCAGAACCGATCTGCGTTATCCGCAAAGAGGAGGTGTTGCTCACCAACAGACAGTCCACCGCGTTGATCTTTTCGAGCTCTGCCAGGATTTTTTGCTTCACTTCAAGCTTCTCTATTACTGCTTCGATTGCCAAATCCACCTGAAGTTTACGAAAGTCACCTGCAGCCTGGATGCGTCCCAATGCCTCATCCTTTTGGGATTCAGTTATCCTGTCCCTATCTACCCCTGCCGCAAGATTCTTTCGAATCCCACCAATAGCCTTTTTTACCAAATCGGGCTGGATATCATACAGCAGCACTGGATACCCTGCCATTGCACAGGCTTCAGCAATGCCCTGCCCCATTGTTCCGGCACCAATAACTGCGATATTTCTTATAGATTTAACCATCTTCCCGGTCATATTACAGACTGAAATTGGCGCAGGAAACGGACATCATTTTCTGAAAACAAGCGCAGGTCGTTAATTTGATAGCGGAGCATTGTAACACGCTCTATACCCATACCAAATGCAAAGCCTGTGAATTCTTCGGGATCAATATTACAATTTCTTAAGACATTGGGATGAACCATACCTGAACCCGCAATCTCAACCCATCCCGAGTACTTACATACATTGCACCCTGCTCCGTTACATATCAGACATGAAATGTCAATCTCCGCACTCGGCTCGGTAAAAGGAAAAAACGATGGTCTGAATCTCATCTTAATATCCCTGCCATACATCTCCTTCGCAAAATGATACAGCGTCTGCTTCAAATCTGCAAACCCAACATTCTTGTCAACATACAACCCTTCCACCTGGTGAAAGAAACAATGTGCTCTCGCAGAAATTGCTTCATTCCGATATACGCGTCCGGGCATAATGGCTCTGATTGGAGGTTTCTGATTTTCCATCATGCGGATTTGCACATTGGAAGTGTGTGTTCTTAACAACATATCCTGGCTACTTCCAGCGTGACCTTTTTTCTCAATAAAAAATGTATCCTGCATTTCACGCGCAGGATGGTTTTCCGGAAAGTTCAATGCGGAAAAATTATGCCAGTCATCCTCAATTTCCGGTCCGTCCGCAACATTAAAACCAAGCCGCTCAAAAATTTCTATGATTCGATATTGTGTTAAGCTTAGCGGATGAAGGTTCCCGATTTGATTGGGGACCGGGGGTAAAGTCAAATCAATTTCAACACGAGGCGAGGCATGGCTATCCAATTTCTGGGTAAACTCTGCAAGCTTTGCCTCTGCAGTTTGCTTTAACTGATTCAGGATCTTTCCAACCTTTTTCTTCTCCGTTACCGGAACCTTCTTTAACTCCTCAAATAACCCGCTTACAACGCCCTTGCGACTAATATACTTCATTCGAAATGCTTCCAGGGCCTGCTTATCACTGGCATCATATGCATTTATCTCATTGAGAAGCGTTTGAATTTGTTCTTCCATGGCTGCAATAATAACGCATCAAAATTAAGACTTTGATGTGGAATCAGAGGCCAGGTTCAAAATTTTAATCAGAAAGTTTACGTCTGATGAGCCAATCAAGGACCATGCTTAACAGGAAGGAGAGGACCAATGACCCGGAAAGGACATATACATCGCTGAATTGATAAAAGACCACAGCCAGCCCAATGTATATGATCTGAACTGCTGCAAGAAGCAAGGTCGTCTGACCATGGCTCATCCCCAATCGCATAATGGAATGGTGTATATGACTCTTATCGGGTGTGAAAGGTGATTGCAGCCTGGAAAGTCGAATGATTACTATGCGCAGCGTATCGACCAAGGGAATAATAATAATACACACTGCTGTCCCAACCGATCCTTTAAACTTGTAGGGAGTGTTGGTCGGTAGGCTATAGTTAACGTTTATAAAGTGAATGGCAAGAATGGCCAGCATCATTCCAATTACCAACGCACCGGTATCTCCCATAAAAACTTTGGAAGGTTCCCAGTTAAAAATAAGAAAAGCAAAAATAGCACCCAGCATGGCAAAAGAAAGAACAGAGAAAATCTGATCATCAACCAGAAAAAACCAAACGCCAAAAGCAGCGAGCGCAACAATAGCAATCGTTCCCGCCAAACCATCAAGACCGTCAATCAAATTAAAAGAATTCGTAATGACAATTAAGGTGAAATAGGTGACGGCATAACTTACAATCGCGGGCAAATCATAAACACCAAAAAGTCCGTAAAATGTCTTGATGCGTAGGTCAAAAAGAAAAATCAACATCGAGGCCGCCATGAGTTGGCCTAACAATTTTACGACAACCTTTAAAGGAACCAGATCATCCCGAACGCCAATAAAGAATATAACGAACAGGGCGACGAGTATAAACTTGATGTAGCTCCACCCCTGGATGTCTATCCAGATTAGTGAAGAGATAAAAAAGCCAAAGAAAATAGCAATCCCCCCCATTGAAGGTGTTACTCTCTTGTGGATCTTCCGGCGCCCCGGTATGTCGACCAGATTTCTTGTCAAAGAATACTCAATAATCACTGGAACGATGAGAAAAGCGATGAGGAATGAAGTAATTGCTGCAGCGAGTTCCGAGACCATAAACTAAAACAAAAGTGGACAAAAATAATGAATTGAAGGATATCAAGGCTTTGGGTACTTTGATATAATCCCACCAATTCCCTTTTCACCTAATATTGTCCATGTCTCTCTCGAATTGCTTCTATTTTAGAACTTATTCATGGCATCCACTACCCGCATTATCTCATCTTCGGTGTGGAAATATGATATTGGAAGACTGAGCACAGTGTCGTGAATCTCCTCAGCAATAGGAAAACGCATATCGTTACAGATTCCCTTCATCGCCTTTTGCCGGTGCGGTGGTATCGGGTAGTGAATTTCTGTTTTGATTTTGTTTTCTAACAGGTAAGCTTTCAACTTATCTCTGTGTGGATGCCGGATGGCATAGATGTGGTATACATCGTTATAATCCGGATGCGTAACCGGTTTTACAAAATCACCCTTCAGGTGAATATCATAAATTGATGCCAATCTTTTCTTGTGATCATTTATTGAATCAAGATGCGAAAGTTTTATGGACAGAAATGCAGCTTGCAATTCATCAAGTCGGCTATTATACCCCACAACTTCATTATAGTATTTCTTATCGGAGCCATAGTTGCGCAGCATTTTGATCATTTGAATCTGTTCTTCGTTATTGCAGATAACGCCGCCCCCGTCTCCCAGTGCGCCAAGGTTCTTTGTCGGGTAAAAGCTAAATGCACCAAAATCCCCGAAAGTACCTGCTTTCTTACCTTTGAAAGTAGCCCCATGTGCCTGGGCGCAGTCTTCTATTATTTTAAGGTCATGCGCATCCGCAATAGCCTTGATCTCTTCCATCGCGCAGCATTTGCCGTACAGATGCACTACCACAATGGCGACTGTTTCTTTGGTAACCGCCTCCAGTATTTTACGCGGATCAATATTGTACGTTTCGATGTCCGGCTCCACCAAAACAGGTTTTAGTCCGCAATGAAGAATAGAAAGTATCGTTGCGATGTACGTATTGGAAGGCACCAGCACTTCCTTTTTCAGTTGAAAATTCAATGCCTTTAATGACAGGATCAATGCATCGAGTCCATTTGCCACTCCTGCACAATGATGAGATCCGCAATAAGCGGCAAAATCTCTTTCAAAGTCCGAGACTTCTTCTCCCAATACAAACCAACCACGCTCCATTACGCTCTTGAATTTTTTGGCATAGGCCGCCAGGAAGGGTTGATTCAGCCTGGATAGATTTTCGTACTCAATCATTTTAATATTTCTCAAATATATAATCGGAAGGATCGAAATGCGTTGATGCAAGCACCATCAAAACAGCGTCTTTCGAAAAATTGTACATTTGATGCCAATCCCCCGGCTGCAGAATCAGGCATCTGTTTGGTTTATTCAGTTCAAATATTTCTTCTTTTTCACCGTCATGGCTACGCACAGTACAACTGCCACAAAGCGCAATGACAGCCTGGCTGGTTTTATGATGCCGATGGCCTCCCCGAACAGAGTCATCCACCCCATAGATGTAAAAAATTCGTTTGACAGCAAAGGGTAAAACTTTCTCGATAACCGTTAAATTTCCACGGGCATCGGAGAACGTCATGAGATCTATTAAGTTCGCCATGCAACACTACAGAATTCCTGGTGTGAATAAGCACATAACTATCCGATATGTGTTTTCATATTCCTGATGGCATACACAAGATCAATCGAAGGTTTTGCATCTGCTAAACCAAAAGCATTACCCTCCAAAATCTCTGCATAGCTTTTTGTGTGCAAGTCAGCAAAACCCTCACTGAATTCGATTTCTTCACCTTCTAATTGCAGTGACCGGTACGTTCTTTTTCTGCCAATCTTTGTCTCTTCCGGAAGATGTTCATAATTGATGCTCAAAAACCACCGCACGCGGGCTTTTTCTAAAACCAAAGAGCCTGAAGCCTGGTCGGGCTCCAGCTTGTCAACCACTACTTTATTTACAGCTCCAAAAATCCATATCAGCATATCAAAAAAATGAATGCCAATATTTGTGGCTATGCCCCCCGACTTGGAATTGTCTCCTTTCCAACTGCGCTGGTACCAATTACCCCGTGCCGTAATATACTTGAGGTCAACATCATAGATCTTGCCAACAGGCCCCGCCTTAATTCTTTCACGTAATGCAATGATGCTTGGATGCAGTCTGAGTTGGAGTATTGTGAATACCTTTTTTCCTGTTTCATTTTCGATTTCGTCCAATGCTTCTAAATTCCATGGATTTAACACCAAAGGCTTTTCACAAATTGCATCTGCCCCATACCGTAATGCGAAGCGAATATGCGAGTCGTGCAGATAATTGGGGCTACAAATGGAAACAAAATCGACCTTTTCTCCCCTTCTCTTTAATTTGTCGAGATGTCTGTCGAAGCGTTCGAACTCTGTAAAGAAATCAGCACTTGGAAAATAGGAATCAAGAATGCCCACGTTGTCGTGTTTATCCAGTACTGCAACTAAATTACTTCCAGTCTCCTTGATAGCTTTTAAGTGCCTTGGTGCTATGAAACCTGCTGCTCCAATCAATGCAAAGTTTTTCATGCTCATTTACTTTTATCTCGGTAATCCGGGCTGATGAATTGGCGTGCACATTCACTACTACAAATTAACTTCATTTGGGTCACCGCTCCACATTTCGCGCATTTTACCTCGCCTAGATTTTGGAAACCTGCCCATCCTGAAGCTTGTATTTCTCCTTGCTTTCCTCACACACTGCAATCCCCGCTGCATTGAATTCCAGTTTATGTCCATGCTCGCTCATCCATCCATATTGCTTGGCTGGATTTCCATAAACCAGGGCATAATCCGCCACATCTTTCGTGACTACAGCCCCTGCGCCCACAAAAGCAAATCTACCAATATCATGTCCGCATATAATAGTTGCGTTCGCTCCGATTGTTGCCCCCTTCTTTACAATCGTCGTGGCATATTGATCCTTTCGACTGACGGCACTTCTTGGGTTGTTTACATTAGTAAACACCATAGCGGGGCCAAGAAAAACATCATCTTCGCATTGCACGCCGGTATAGATTGAAACATTGTTCTGGACCTTAACGTTGTTTCCCAGAATTACTTCCGGTGAGATAACAACATTTTGTCCGATGTTGCAATTTTCACCAATCTTACAATTCGGCATAATGTGTGAGAAATGCCAGATTTTAGTTCCCGTACCAATTTTACTCCCTGCATCGATTATTGCCGTTGGATGCGAAAAGAAACTCTCTTTGTCAGCCATTAGAAATACTTTTTTATAGTCGCGCTTATTACTTCAAGTTGGTCTGTGGTCATTTCTGTGTGTATCGGCAGTGAAATTACGGTTTTTGAAAGTCTTTCTGTAACAGGAAAATCACCTTCCTTACATCCAACATACAAGTAGGCTTTTTGCATGTGCAAGGGTATGTGGTAATAAATCATGGCAGGTATACCATTGTCAGAAAGATATTTCTTGAAATCATCTCGTCTATTACCTTTTACTTTTACAGTGTACTGATGGAATACATGCGTTGTATTTGGCGCGCGAAAAGGCACTTCAATTCCAGCTGTACTAGCGAGCATTGCATCATAAAACAAAGCCACTTCACTTCTTTTCAGCGTATACTCATCAAGGTATTTTAGTTTTACATTCAAGACTGCTGCCTGCAGCGTATCAAGCCTGCTGTTTACGCCTATTGTTTCGTGATGATATTTTTTTGTTTGACCGTGGCTGGCAATCATCTTTATCTTTGTTGCCAAATGCTCATCGTTTGTTAAAATTGCGCCACCATCACCGAAACACCCCAGATTCTTGGTTGGGAAGAAGGAAGTCGTTCCTATTGTACCCATGGTGCCTGCCATTCTTTTTTTTCCATCAGAAAAAGTATATGCTGCTCCCAGCGCCTGGGCTGCATCCTCTATGATGTACAAATTGTGTTTCGTTGCGATGTTGAGAATAGGCTCCATATCGGCACACTGCCCATAAAGGTGTACAGGCACGATGGCAACAGTCTTGTTTGTTATTTTACTTCCCAGCTGCTCTACATCAAGGTTGAAGGTTTTTTCATCCACATCCACAAAGACTGGCTTCAGTTTGAGCAATGCAATAACCTCCGCGGTGGCGACATAGGTATGTGCGGGTAGAATAACTTCATCGCCTGGTTCAAAACCTAACGCCATCATCGCAATTTGCAGTGCATCCGTACCGTTTCCACATGTGATTGCGTATTTGACTCCAAGGTATTTTGCCAAGGCATTACTGAATTCCTTTACGTCACTTCCCTGAATAAAAGCCGCGGATGTAAGCACCCGTTGAATGGCCGCATCGATCTCCGGCTTGATCCTGAGATACTGGGTTTGCAGATCGACCATTTGAATTTTCTCCATAACACGCAAATCATTAATTCAGGCAGGATTAATTTTTCAAATCCCTGATCTTCTTCTCCCATTGCCAGGCGTGCAGCAGTGAGTCTGCTATGGAATATTTCACCTTCCAGTGAAGTGCTTTATTCACTTTTGCAGGATCCGCAAAAACTTTTTCAATATCGCCGGGTCTTCTCGCGCCTACTGTGTAAGGAAGATTAATTCCGGTTACCCTAATAAATTTTTTTATCAATTGCATTACAGAGACGCCGATACCTGTTCCCAGGTTAAATACTTCATATAAACTTTCTTCCGATCGCTGTTTGAGATACTCAATGGCCTTTACATGCGCAGTCGCAACGTCTACAACATGAATAAAATCACGAATACAAGTACCGTCATGTGTATCATAATCTCCACCAAATACGGTAAGCTTCTCCCGAATCCCCGCAGCTGTTTGCGTGATGTAAGGAACAAGATTATTCGGCGCGCCAATAGGAATTTCACCTAACAGTGTACTCGGATGTGCTCCAATCGGGTTGAAATAACGCAGCGAAACTATTCTGAAACCTGTGCTGTACGCATCCTCTAAAATGCGCTCGCAGACCTGTTTTGTGGCACCATAAGGAGACTCTGCTCTTTTGAAGGGAGCACTTTCATTCACTGGTACATGATCAGGCTGACCATATACAGTGCAGGAAGAGGAGAAAATTAAGTCACGAACATTATTATCCTGCATAACCTCAAGCAATGTTACCAAAGACCCGATATTATTCCTGTAATATTCCAATGGTTTCTCAACTGATTCTCCAACAGATTTATATGCTGCAAAATGCAAAATACAGGCAAAGGGACCAGCAGATTTAAACACCTCACTTAAGAATTGCTTATCGCAGCAATCGCCTTCAAAAAAAGAAACATCCCGATGCGTTATCTCTTGAATTCCATTCAGCAGCGTTCGATCACTCCTGGACAAGTCATCCAATATCACCGGCTCATATCCTGAAGCAAATAATTCAACGACAGTGTGGGCGCCAATATATCCCGCACCTCCGGTAACAAGAATTTTTTTTGATAGGCTCATAATTATTTAGAGTCGTGCAGTGATTTTGTTCTTTTCCAGAATGCCTTTTACATCATATACAATGGTCTTCTCACCGCGAATGGATTCCCAATCAAGTTCGCCAAACACGTGATGACCAACGCCTAAAATGATAGCATCATACCTTTTCGACACCGTTGGTATAAGCGCCAGGTCATATTCATGCTGCACTTCCCCCGCATCTGCCAGCGGATCATAGATGTCTACCAGCGTTCCAAAACTCTCCAGTTCTCTGATCACGTCAACTACTCTGCTGTTCCTGATATCTGGACAATTTTCTTTAAACGTAATCCCCAACACAAGAACTTTTGCTCCTTTTATTGGCAAATCGTTTTGCGCCATCAGTTTGATGACCCTGTTGGCAATGTAAATACCCATATTATCATTTATTCTGCGCCCCGAAAGGATAACTTCCGAATGATATCCCAGGCTTTCGGCTTTGTGTGTCAAATAGTAGGGGTCCACACCAATGCAATGCCCTCCCACAAGGCCTGGCTTGAAAGGAAGAAAATTCCACTTGGTGCCTGCCGCTTCTAGTACTTCAAGTGTGTCGATCCCAATTCGCTCGAAGATCAGGGCCAGTTCATTAACGAAAGCAATATTTACATCGCGCTGCGAATTCTCAATCACCTTTGCGGCCTCTGCAACCTTGATCGAGGAAGCCTTATGTGTTCCTGCAGTGATGATTCTTTTATAAAGCTGATCAACTTTTTCTGCCATTTCTGGCGTACTGCCACTCGTTATTTTTTTAATTGTCGCGACCCGATGTATTTTGTCGCCGGGATTAATCCGTTCCGGCGAATAGCCACAGAAAAAATCCTTATTGAACTTCAACCCGCTCTCTTTCTCGAGAATCGGTACACAAACCTCTTCCGTGCATCCCGGATAAACTGTAGATTCATAAATGACAATATCACCTTTCTTCAATACAGCACCTACCGTTTTACTTGCGCTTTCCAATGGCCGCAGATCCGGTTTTTTAAATTCATCAATGGGTGTCGGAACCGTTACGATGAAATAGTCTGCCTTCCTTAAATCATCCTTTTCATACGAATAACGCAGGTTGACAGAAAGTTTCATTTCTTCAGGAGAAACTTCCCGCGTTCGATCATGCCACTTATTGAGTTCCTGAATACGCTCCTGATTAATATCATATCCAATCACAGACAATACTTTGCCAAACTCTACGGCTAATGGTAGTCCAACGTAGCCTAACCCGATGATCGCAATTTTTTCCATTTCTTTAAACGCTATTGTTTGTGATATACCAGGTACCAATCAACAAATTTCCCGATTCCCACTTCAATTGGCGTTGACGGTTTGAAATCAACTTCACGCATCAGATCATCCACGTTGGCATAGGTCTCGGGCACATCACCATCCTGAATAGGCATTAGGTTTCTAATCGCCTTCTTTCCCACCTTTTTTTCAATTATCGCAATAAAATCCAGAAGGTCTACCGGTTGATTGTTGCCGATGTTAAATAACCTGTAGGGAGCAAAGCTTGTAGCGGGATCTGGATTCTTACCATCCCAATTCTTATTCGGTGTTGTTGCTCTGGGCACCAACCTCGCTATGCATTCGACAATATCATCTACGTAGGTAAAGTCGCGCCGCATTTGCCCATTGTTATAAATATTGATGGGCTGCCCTTCCAGAATCGCCTTGGTGAAAATATACAGTGCCATGTCAGGACGACCGTACGGACCATATACCGTGAAGAATCTCAATCCTGTGGTTGGTAAATTAAACAATGAAGAATAGGTATGCGCCATCAACTCATTCGACTTTTTGGTGGCCGCATAAAGTGAAATAGGATGATCCACATTGTCGTGCACAGAAAAGGGTATCTTTTTGTTTGCTCCATATACCGAACTCGACGAAGCGTAGACCAGGTGCTTTGTGTTATGGTTTCGACATGCCTCAAGAATATTGAGAAATCCGTGTACATTACTCTCCAGATAAGCGTGTGGATTAATTAAGGAATAGCGAACACCTGCCTGGGCGGCCAAATTCACCACATAATCAAATTTATATTGATTGAATAGGCTTTGAATTGATTTGTTGTCAGTCAAATCAACCTGATGAAAGGTGAAATGGGGATGCGATTTCAGTATTGATAGCCTTGATTCTTTGAGTCTGACATCATAATAATCATTAAGATTATCGAAGCCGATAACATTATATCCCAAGCTGCCAAGTTTTTGCGTAAGGTGAAAACCTATAAATCCGGCTGCACCGGTGACTAATACTGACGGATTTGACTGCATGAACGTCTTTTATTTAGAGCACAAAACTAATAGATTAGGTCGAATTTGTAATATTTTCTATTTTCCTGACGAATTTAAGGATCCTTATGCATGATCAGAAAAATAATGACGAACCAGATAAGATTGAATCCTTTCTCTCTGAATAGAAAATGAAATATCAAAACAATCTGCAATTGACGAACAGTGCCCCGGTTATTGATGGCTTTGCCAAAACTGAAATTCACTATGGCGGAGGCCGCAAAATCATCGACGCCACATGATCTTTGTACTCATCCAGAAAGAATTCAAACTCGAACTAAGGCGAAAATCTGTCATTTCCGGAATAGGCCTTTACCTTTTAAGCCTCATCTTTATTTGCTACCTCACCTTCAGCCTCCGGCAAAACAGCATCAATGAAGCAACCTGGTCAGCATTGTTTTGGCTTGCCATTCTTTTTTCTGTCGTGAACAGTGTTGCGAAAAGCTTCATCGGTGAGAAAAAGGGATCTGCTATTTACTATTATACCGTTGCAAGCCCGCAAGCGATTATCCTTTCAAAGATTATCTACAATACATTCTTCAGTCTGGTACTTTCCTTAGTGGGATACCTGCTATTTTCAATTTTCATCAGCAACCCCATACAAGATATTGGACTCTTTATCCTTACGTTATTGTTAACTTCGCTGGGATTTTCCGCTTCCTTAAGTCTCATTTCAGGGATTGCCTCAAAAGCAAGCAACAGCAATATATTGATGGCTGTATTAAGCTTTCCTGTTATCATTGCACTGCTTTTAATGGCCATCAAAATCACAAAGAATATCCTTGATGGATTGGAACGTTCTGCCAGTGTGGACGAACTGTTGAACTTGATTGCAATAAATTGTATCCTCACCGCTTTGGCATATATGCTCTTCCCGTATATTTGGCGCAGTTAACACAGATAACTGACAAAGCTGTATTTGTCAATTGTGCATATCATGAAGAATTGGTTAAAACTTGTTGCAGTTGCATTGCTGTTCTATGTT
>JAOUDZ010000088.1 GCA_029858965.1 Cyclobacteriaceae bacterium | reverse complement strand
CGGGACTTGTTTCATAATTAAAGAATCCATGTTTTTGATCTTCATACAAAAATAGGTCGCACCTGCTTCCTACCTTATCCATAACCAATTTGTAGTATTTAATAGTCTCAACGGGAATTATGATCATTTGACCTAATGCCACGTGACGAAAAGTTAAACCCTGGTCCACGGAAATAGGAGCATAATCACAGTGACTCAAAAAGCCTGGCGCAGAAACTAAACAATGGCGGAGCCAACAAACACATGGATACCGCTTTTGTATTTATCTGAACTGATAATCTACATCATATACCTGTGTGAGCAAAGTTTGGGGAGCATCCAATACTCTTGCTGACAATGGTAAGGCAGGCGTAACCGGAGAATTGGCATTGAGGTATTCTTTTATCACCTGGTGCATATCGTAATCCGTATTTCGGGCATTGCTCACACCATCAATACGACAAAGCGTATTTTCCGGATCGCCCTCGCGTTCGCAGGCAGATATGCTATATATTTTACTTTCATTAATTTCCTCATTATTGACGGAAATATATTTTACCCTGCTTCCTTCCTCATCATAAGCTTTAAATTTCATTTTCATTCCCTTAAACTTAATTACCCATCCTCCCATTCTTTGCGAAGCATCCTTTGCAAAGACATTGTTAAGTTCTTTTTCTAACCAGTCACGCAATTGCCTGCCTGTTACTTCTGCTGTTCGCACAACACTGTCGACAGGAAACATGTCAAAAATATATCCATTGGTAATCGGAATATTTCCGGTATGATCGGGTGTTACGGCAGGCGGACAAAATCTGAAGCCGTTTGACAAGACAATGTCAATATCCTTCAGTTTCCACTTCAGTGCATCCAGGATAAGTGTATCAATGGTATTTTCAATTACAAAGTAACGATACAGCGGTATTGTGCTATAGCCTTCAATCTTATTGATTTCATCCGTAAAGGGCTCTTCATTAGCTTTTATAATGTCAGCTATCCGCCTGGAGGGCTTGTGTTTTTCACTGCTAATCTCGACAAGTTCATATTCATCCTTAATTACTTTTCCATTTTGTATGGTTAAATTAAGTTTTCCGACAAAAGAACCGAAAGCACCTGGCTCCACCACTTTCGAATACTTGCCCTGAATCGGTTTGCGCACCCTTTCATGCGTATCACCTCCTAAAATGTAATCAACGCCATTACATTCTTCCCTGTTCGATAAATAAATCTGCTGCGATAATCCAAGGTGCGATAGAATAATAACATAATCGCATTGTTCCTGGCTTCGCAAAACATCCACATAATAAGCTAAGTTTTCTTCAGGTTTGCTATATGTAATTCCTTTGCTGTAATCAGGTGACTGCCTTATCGGAACCAGCGGGTCAGTATAGCCCAAAAAGCCGATTTTTACATTTTTAACGTGCCAGACGTAATAGGGTGGAAATATCAGTTCTCCTTTTTTACCCTCACCTAAATCGTGATACATGTTTGCGCAGACTTTAGGGCTATTCAATGAACCCAATAGTGTTTGCATGTTTTTTTTGCCATACACCACTTCCCAGTTGCCAGGCAAATAAAGATCATAGCCAAGGCCATTTAATATTGGAATCATGACTTTGCCCATTGTCTTCACGGCCAGTTCACTTCCCTGAAACATATCGCCCGTGTCAATTATGAAGGTATGAGGGTTATTTTTTCTTTCATTTTGCAGATACGTTGCCAAGTGAGCATAGCCTCCTGTTTTTCGAAAGACAGGCTTCTCATCTTCCCAAAAGAATTCATCGTGGGGGTGTACCTGGCAATGTGAATCGGTAGTTTGCAATATTGAGATTTTAAATGCTGTTTCTTCAGGACCCAGATTATTTACTTTTTTGCGTGCTGGTGAATTGGCCGATGATATCAAAGGGTAATTGGCAAGCAAACCCACTCCGCCCATTTTACCAAGGTGCTTTATAAAATCTCTTCTTTTGCGCTTCAATGTTTTATAAATTATTTATTGCATTCTGTATTGGTATTGCATCCATTTACCTGGCAGCACATCCACCAATTAATATATTGGGATTAGCAGGCGCGGCGCTGGTCACGGTGAATGCATGGGCAGCAGCGGATTTACAAATCCAACAGTTGCTACCATAAGATAATGTAATAAAATGAAAAATGGTTTAAAATTGCGCCGAAACCGCTATTGCCCATTCATTTTGCTGGTCAGAAAGAGTAGGTAAATCATCGCTGTCTTTCCAATATTTTGTTAAAGCAATTTCATGGTATCTGTTTTTTTTCATTACTGCCGAGGCTAGTATATGAGATGTCTAAATTCACTTTAAACATTACCAATCAAATTTTAATAGCGCATATACATTGTTGTAGTGCGTTTTTCTTAAATTAGATTATAGATAAGTGTTAAAGAATGGAGGCATGTCGTTCATAAACCTTCCATCATCCGTATAGATTTTATACAGGTGAGAATTGTTTTTACACTTCTTGCGCAGCCGAATATTTTTTGGGATCCTCGGGGGGAATCGTCTGAATCTGGTTGTTTTAATTCCCATTCAATTTCCTTGCGATCGATATTGTTTACGCTGACTAACGAATCAACAATACCTTGAATTTCTTCAATCAAGGATACGAGTGCGTTTACATTGCTGTCCGCACTGTTCTGTAGATGCGCCAGCTCAAATGTATAGGTATCCCCCACTTCAAAGGCGTCGTTAATGTCGCGGAGGTCACCCAGCATGGCCAGGTTCATTGCTTCGTCAAAAAGTCCATGACGCACCTGAACCAAATAGTTGACGGACCGAATAAAGTCTTTTCTGTAATCGCCAGTCATTTTCTCTTGAACCTAAATTGTTTCATTCCTGACATACTTAAACTTTTCTTCACGCAACGCCCGCTCGCCATCCCAACTGTATGCCACCAGGAACCCTTCTTTGGCAACGCTGAAATCGAGACAGCACACGTTATGTTGCTGCAAGTACGGCTTGTCATCTTTTAACCAGTAATGGCCAAAAAACACGGGAACTTCATTTTCATCGTATCCGGCCGAGAACAATGGCAAAGTATCGTCTTTGCCGTTTTGTGAAAATTCAAACAAGGATTCTTTACAGGTCAGGTTGGCTCCCCGTAACCACCACTTTAACCGATAGGAAAATCGCTCGTTCCCATCTTTGTCCATGAACGGAACACCAGGCACTTCCAGCTCTTCACCTTTCAACAGGCATTCAATCATTTCGTACTCCGCTGTTCCGCTTGTCCCGGAGTTTATCAGAAATTCAGGATTGGTGAAATTAACAATGCCTTCCTTTCTTAAATGGTTTATGTGTTCCTGGTTCCATTGGGCGTGGACGCTTTTGAAATGTTCATGCTCGATATAAATCGGTAAGGTCTTGAACCATTCGACATACTTCCTGAATGCATCAACATCGCCAAATGCATCGATTGTCTTGCGGTGCTGCACCCTGTTTTTTTCAGTATGCTTCCTCAAAGGCTTTCCATCGGCTCCTGTGGTCCAGTAGCAAATGGCATTGTACTCATGGTTTCCGATGACCGCATATGCCGCGCCATTATCAACCATGGGTTTCACAATTTCCAATACCTCCCTGATCTGCGGACCCCTGTCAATAAAATCCCCCACAAAAAATGCTTTTCGCGTGGGATGCTGATGGTATCCGCTTGTCTTCCTGTAGTGAAGTTTTCTGAGCAATTCCTCCAGCTCACTGGCATGGCCATGTATATCGCCGATGAAGTCGATTGCGTTGGTGTTGATCGTGTTTGTCATATTCGTTTATTTAATTTTGTAATTCAATATTCCATTATAAATCCCCTACCCTCTTGCAAAGTTGAATCTTCAACTTCAAGGGGGCTTCCTCGCAACCTCCCGGTTCAACCGGAAGGTCTTCACTTTGTTAAATAGTAAAATCGATAGCTGATTTGTAAAGGGCAGGAAGACTTACACTTTAATTAACGGAAAGCGGCGCACTTAGATTTACTTTTTGGAGAATTATTTTCACTATTCATACTTGTCACGGGCGCTTTACCGGATCAATCTGGTTCTACCTCAATACGAATGGAAAATTCTCTTAAACACATTACAATCAAAATAGCCTGGCAACCTTGCTTACGTATATAAATATGTAATTAAATATGTAATTCGCCATTCTCTTCCCAGAAGGGGACTGCGGCATAACTTGTGTAGACCAAGTGAAACAGTATTGAAGCGGCAACTTTTAAATCACGCTCGCCGAATGGTTTAAACACACAGCGGCAATACTTCCGCGATAGGGATTGAATGGCATATTGAGCTTCCTGTCCGGTAGTAAGTGCAAATGGATTTACTTGTTAACGGATACCCTCTTCACCTCACCCTGCTTCACGACAGCTGTAAACAAAGCATAGGACTTCCCATGATCAATACCTTTATCGCATTTCCTTTTTTCACCATTTACATAAATATACTCATGATTACCTGGAATACAGGCACGCCAAGTTAACGAGGCCCCGGTATGATTCGTGAATATCGTTGTGGAAGTACCAGCATGTTTTACAGAAACCGTATTTAGAAGCAACGGAAGTTCCTTCACCTCCGCCCAATCTCCTTCTGCCTCCAATCTTGGTAAGGTGGTCACCGTATTCGTTGACGCATCCATTTGCACTCCCATCAAACCGCGTGTAATATGTTCAATGATAGTAAATGAATTTTCGGGATAATCACGTCTTGCATTTTCTGAAGAACAAAGGTCAATAATCATTTTTGTAGCTAGATTAGAATATCCATTTTCATAAAAGATGATGGGCAGATATGACTTTAACTCTACAATTAGTTTATCATAGTTTTCACGGTACTGCTCTGCTAGTTTCGAAATCCTTGTTTGATCTTCAACGACATTAAAATATAACAGGTAATGCAGAAAGGCCTGATCATCTCCAATCATAAAATAGTCGAACGATTTGTCAGCATACTGCACAGAACGATATTCCTGCATTTTTTTATCCCACCAGAATTCATTAAGAAATTGTTGTTCTCGTTTGGCTTTCTTTAGATAGGTGGTTGCCCTGGACGGCTCATCATTCAGCGATAATATTTTGGAATAGGCTTTATAGGCAGCTATCATGGCTGCTGTAAGGTCTATTCCCAACATTGTTTCGCCTCTGCCTCCTTCATTATAAGTAGGAATTCCCCGATGTGAGCCAAACCGTTGTGCCTTACTGCTGTGCATTTTGCGATCGCGTTGGGTAATCTTATCATAACCCAGTTCCCAATGGTCAACGTAATTATCCATGCTTACTGCATAGAACTTTTTGAAGGCAGGATGTTTGAGATACGTTTTGTCACCAGTCCATTGATACAAGCGCCATGCGTTATAAACAACATCGAAATTAGCAGGCAGGTTATACCAAAAGTCGTTATCCTGCTGGTAATCAACGGGAGCCGGTTTGTTGTAGCGGTTGATTTCCCAATACGAGCAATAATCCTTTTCAACACTGATATTCTCAGCAAATTTTTGAAACATATTCAAATTGTGCTTGTTCAATCCTAAAATTGCAGCACCGATGGCCTGATGAGAAACATCCCGCATGCAAAAGGCCTCACGACCAGGGAGCGCTGCCTCATACCAGTAGCCTACGGGATCGGACCCGTCATGAGCAAATGACAGTGCTTTATTTTTAGCCCAATCAAATGCCCGATTTAAACTGGCATTACTGCTTTCAAAGGTCACCTGGGCTTGGACACGTGTGCCAACTGCATAAAGGATTGCTAGCATCAATAACCATTTATACCTACAAATTCGCCTTGCTTTAAGGGAACGACATACGGCAGGTAAGAAAGTTTTCATGATTTAAATATAGCTATGATCTGCTCAACTGGGAAAGCTGGTGATTCCAGTTGCTCTTGTATTGGTTATGCGGTAACAACATAGCAATGCCTCTGCTTTGCCTTCCAAGACCCGACACCCTTTCTCACGCGGAAGTTATTTTCGTGAGCCTATTACAAAGATAATAAGATTAAAGATCTCTGAGCGGAATGCGTTTTTCAACCCCGGAGGGGTGGCATGTTTCATAGCCCCAGGTTAAAACCCGGGGGTTAAGATATAACAGTATAAAACGCGCCACAAGAAGGTCACGACAAGGCTACACACGTTTTGGCGCGGAATGATGAACAATTTTAGAACGATTGCCTTTTAGTTTGTAATGGATGGTATCAGGTAACAACATCTGATACGCAGATAAATGATTTTTTTATTCAGTGCTTACCTTCACCTCCCTGAACATAAACGGATTATCGCTTCGTCTCAAGGCCTTGCCACTGGTAGTCTTCACATTCTTTAAAATGACTTCTCTCGTTTTTACGTATGGAAACTTCTCCTGATAAGCACCGTCTGTCATCTTCGGATTAAAATTTGTGAAAATAGCAGGCCCCTGGTAATCCTCCGGATGATTGGCGTCGTCAATCTTAAGATTTTCAATGGTGATCACTTCAGGCATATAACAGGTGTAGCCGAAATCATGCTGACCGGAATAGGATCCGCCTATCAGTGCAGCGCTGGTGGGTTTGCCGCCTGCGGGCACGAACGTACAGTTGCGAATAACGAACACGCCCTGCCATGTGCTGCCATAGTCAGATCGCAGGTTGATGAGGTTCCTTCCGCGGATGGTCGTGTTCTCCACGGTAAACGTGCCACTGCCAATGGCATTGATGCCCATGTGCCCCAATGTTGAGTTGCGGATAGTGGCATTGGCAACTCCCTTGTGGGCATCAAAACGGGAAAGGGTACAACTGTCATAAAGAAGATTCTTGCAGTAGTTGGAACCCAGAATTCCCCAGTAGGTGTTGTCATCGATGTCATTGGTCTGCCTGCAGTTCACGAATGATACGCTGATCGCACGATTCACGGAAAGGTCGTAGGTACCCATGGTCACGGGTTCCCCTGCTGAGCCAATGGTACTGTAGGTTTTATGTCCGGTCAGGAGGGTGTTCTTAACCGTCACGTAGGCGCAGTCACTGATATTGATGAAGCCGCCATAGGGCGCACCATGATCTCCTTCACCCGTAACGTAGTGCTCCAGCCCATCAACAATTACATGGGAGCGTCTGATGGCAATGTTGCGGCTATAGTAGGTGTACTTCGATTCAGCTTTGTTGGCAAGGGTAATAAAACGTCCCCCGGTAATATGCAGTGTCTTTTCGTCAATGGGAAGCGCATTGATCTCCGTGATCTGGTCGAAGTCCCAGATGATGGGAGCGTTCATGTCCACATGACCGTTTTTATCAACGACAAAGATATCTGCCTGCGAAGCGCCATTGTCCTGGTTCAAACCAAAGCGGATGTAGTGCCTGACGTTGGAATTGGTTACCATGATCAGGCTGGTTGCGGGCAGGGAGAGTTCAAGTTTTTCCTGATTTCTTTTAAGCGAAGATGGCACTGCCAGTTTTGATGGCTGCAGGCTGGAGCTGACCTTAAATACAGACGCGTTGCGATTTTGCACTTCGGTGTCGTCAATAATGAAAGTAGCGCTGCCAAAATCGGTGTCGGTCCGGATGATCGCAGTGCGCTCCTTTCCGCTCAGGTAATAGGTGGCTCCCGCATCGGCTTTCACCTTGAGATTGTGCTGATTGGCAAATGCATGGGTGGCGGCGATGGCATCGATATCATCCGTTTTGCTATCACCTTTGGCACCGAATTCACTATACCGCACTGATCCGATGGCTTTAAATTTCCGGACATCCCGGGGGGATACATTTACCCATAGCGCGTCATTTTCATTTGCGCCAACCTGGATTTTCTTCTTGTTGGATAGGATGACTACATTTTCTGATCTGCCTTGGGTCTGCCCCGGTGCTACCAATACACAGGCTAGTAGGAAGAACAACAACAGTAAATGTCTCATCGTGATCGCATTTTAATCGTTTATCAAGTTTAGAAAAATTCAACGGTTTATGTGCAGTGTTGGGATTTCCTATTTTCATTCCAACTATTAAGCATAAAAGCGCCTAACAGATACAACTACGCCTACCTGCATACCCGTTAGTTGTGCGCTCGCACCCATTTCGCTCATTTATTTGACGACTTTCTGAATTTCCGGATTCTTTTGCCGCTGGTTTCCGTAACGTAAATATTGCCGCTGTTATCAACAACGATATCATGATAACGGGGAACGCGTACACCAGGTGAATCTGACCTTCCAAATCGCGTCAACACATTCAGGTTTGAATCAAACTGTATGATGTCAGCACCTTTTATTAAAGTATCATTGACAGTCAGATTATCGATTGCGAATAAATTGTTATTTGATTTGTCAATCGATATCGCATACAATTGTGTTGCCGTATTATTTTTCCATTCCTGTATAAAAACACCATCAGCATCAAATTTCTGGATACGGTTGTTTTCCCTGTCGGCCACATAGACATTGCCTTGTGAATCCAAATCAATACTGTGTGGCGTATTAAATTCACCAGAGCTGTCCCCCTTATTACCCCATTCAAAAAGATATTTTCCTTTCCGGGAAAATTTAACAACCCTGCTATTGCCATAGCCGTCACTAACATAAAATGAGCCGTCATATGCTTCGGCAACGTCAGTAGGCAGGTTAAAATGCAGAGAATCATTTCCGGATGTTTTAGGCACACCCAACTTCATTAACAACTTGCCGTCATGGTTGAACTTAAATATCTGTTGTAACCCAACATCTGTAACCCAAATATTATTGTCTTTATCAACGGCTAAACCATGTGGCATAATAAACATATTGGCTCCCCAGCTATTCAGCATTGTTCCTGTATTATTATCCAGCATGAATATTGTATTCGCAGAAATTAAAGAGTCAGGAAATTGCTGTGTCCAATCCCTATTGGTCCTTTGAAATAGAAAGATATTCTGACTTGTGTCGATATCTACTGCCGACACAGCACTTAGCGCAAAACCTTCCGCCAACAGTGGCCAGTCCTCATCCAATTCATATTTGGGTAAACCTATGTTGGAATTGTTTTTATCAGCGTCTGCCTTGTTGTTGCATTGGATGAATAAGATGGGCAAAAATATGATGAGATAGATTTTGGTTATGATGGCTGTCATGATCGTGAAATACGGTGTTGAGCGTAGTTTTTCATTATCCAATATTCACGTTAAATAAATACCCAACCATAGCAGTCAGTCCCATTGCTACTGTTCCCCAGAATGTAATTCGGATAATAGCCTTACGTATACTTGATCCACCTGTTTTGGCAGCCAATGCGCCCAAAATGATGAGGAAAAAAAGCGCAAAACCATAAAGTGAATACTCCATATTCCTAAATGGTAAAAAAAGAGTTACCATAAGCGGCAGCATACCACCGACGGTAAACGCTGCGCCTGATGCAAAAGCAGCCTGCATTGGTTTAGCTTTGCTTATTTCATTAAGTCCCAGTTCATCCCTTACGTGTGCTCCCAAGGCATCATTATCCGTTAATTCCCTGGCAACAGTTAGGGCCGTTTCTTTTTTTAATCCTCTTTTTTCGTAAATCTCAGCCAACAGTTGTAATTCAATTTCGGGCGTTTCTTTTAATTCTATTTTCTCGCGGTCAATATCAGCTTTTTCCACATCTGTCTGAGAACTTACAGAAACATATTCACCTGCTGCCATTGATAAGGCGCCAGCCACTAATCCTGCTAAAGTTGCTAACACAACTGGGGCTCTACCATCACTCGCGGCAGCAACACCTATTGCGAGACTTGCTGTTGATAAAATTCCGTCATTTGCACCGAGAACTGCAGCTCTCAACCAATTACTGCGATGGATGTAATGGCTGTCCAAATAATTATCAATATTCTTTGTGGTTTCAATCATTTTATTGGACTGGTTGAATTACACGCAACACCCGGCTATAAAACGCGGGTTTTTGAAATACGTTCTGTCCACAGTTGCTGAACGAATTTAGTTGTTTACTTTTAATTGGCAACAAGCACCCACCATGTTTTACAGCTATTGTTGCGGGCTGATGGGCTGTTCCGAAATTTGTAATTTCATTGTCGGTCGTTTCAGTTCAAGTCCTTGAGTTGCAAACTGTCGGGTCGCCCCGGGCGGCTATATATTTTTTGTCTAGTCCTTCATTGACCTGTCAGACGGTAGTCAGATCTTGATGCGCTATCCAGTGCGATTTAACCAATTCCATGTTTTACTAATTCTCTGATATCGGAGTATAAAATTATTTTACACGAAAATGAACCAATGCTGCCCAAAGCGCTGCCCTGAGTTTGTCATCGCGATTTGAGAAATATAGTTTTTGCAAAAGATCAGGAGTTGCCTGCTCTAATAATTCATATCCCAATTTACCCACTTCGACTTTTATCTCATCATGGTCAAAATTGGAAACATAAACTTCTCCTCGTCTTGCCACAAACGTTTTAGTAATTGCGCTTTCTGATTTACCTTCAGGTGTAAGACAGGAATCTGCTATACTGTAATCAAAAACAATTTCACTTCCATTCGCGGAAAACTCGGCAATAGATGATAAAGTTCGATATATAGAAGCACGAGTCAGGTAATAAGTTGTGGCTATCCAAGAATAAAAAGCGGGTTCGCCAGGCCGGAAAGAGGTTTCTTTAAGGGCATCCGAAACGGTTTGTTTTTCAAAATCGACAGGAACAAGAACCAAATGCTCAGGAAGTTTGTCAGTCAGTTTTAATAATTTTTTCCGTTTAGTGCCTTGTGTAACGGGGTGGTCAATCTCAAAAACTGTCAATTGTCCTTTTGGTTGCGGGTGCCTCAGGCTATAAGAGTCCATTCCAGCTCCGAGAATCACGTATTGCCTGATACCTTTTGCTATAGCTTGTTCCAGTTTGTCTTCTGCGTAGCGTGCCCGGCTTAGAATCTGTCCACCCACTGCAGAATAAATTGGTTTCATGATAGTGGTTTTGAGCAAATAAGGAAAAATACGATTGGATAAAATTGTTTGCCATTTCCAATTAGTAAGATGTCGGGCGAAAGGGTCAGAAATGATGTGTTGCTCCTCATAGAGGTAATGTAACGCTCTTATGGCTGCTGCTGCTTCCGCGGTTTTGCTGCTTTGGTTGTCTGTCATAAGTAGCTGGTTTTGAGTTGTCCATTTGCCCACTACACCCTAATATACACTTTGCAGATATCTCTATTAAGTCTGGAATGGAATTTGGATTCATAACCTAAGATTTGACCGGCTCAAAAGACTCCATCCCATTGGGCGCCCACTATTCTCGCGCGGAAGTTATTTCCGTGCGCCTTTTATAAATATAATAAGGTTTAAGATCGCTGAACGGAACTTAGTTCCATTTGTGCAGGGCTGTCTGATACAATTCTTTTTTAGTTCAGGAACTTTGAACGACAATTGTTAATATTGTTAACCAGGAATCGTTATACAACCATCCCACTATTATCCATCATGACTTACCCATTTACCTGCATCACCAAAACAACCATGGTTGCTTGCCTGTTTGTTGTTTCTTCATTTGCGTTGGCGCAAGACGGCACGATCTATCCGCTTGAAGCTCCTGCTGAACCGAACGCTATTCTACTCGGCACCGGTGGTGTTAAAGATCAACCCGCGCATGAAACCTGGTTCCGCCAGTGGGGTGACCCGATGGCGCGGAACATTACTACGGCAACACTCACACCTTTCTTACCAAAACCAGGGAAGGCAAATGGTGCGGCCGTTATCGTGGCACCCGGTGGTGGATTCAGATGGCTGTCGATGGGCAACGAAGGCTGGGAAGTCGCGCAAGCGTTGGCAGACCGGGGCATTGCCGCCTTCGTCCTCAAATACCGACTCCATCCTACACCGGAGTCGCTTGACGCTTTTAAAGAATCCATGAACAGAACTTTTGCAGCAGCAACTCCTCCCGCATCATCGAATGCTGCAGCACCCACCGCACGTCCTGCCATCGATCTGACCAACCAGCTCCAGGATGCCGAAGCAGCCTATGCCATGATTGTAAGCCGAGCTACCGAATGGGGTATCGATACTGCACGTCTAGGCATGATCGGCTTTTCTGCCGGTGCGGGTCTCACCATGCACGCAACGCTTCACTCCAAGACCATGGAACTCGACTTCATTGGTCCGATCTATGGTGGCATGGGCCCTGTAGAAGTACCAAAGCATGCTCCGCCCATGTTCAATGTGATTGCCACCGATGATTTTCTTTTCCGCGGACAGTTTGGTGTCATTGATTCCTGGTTCAAAGCGGGGCGGCCTGTAGAGTTTCATCTTTACCAGAATGGCGGCCACGGTTTCGGTCTTGGAAATCCTGGCCGAACCAGTAATCGATGGTTTGATGCATTCATACATTGGCTGGATGTTAACGGCTTTCTGATTGCTCATGGCACGAAGTGATACGTTCGCTGCCTTTGGTCATTCCATCTGACCTTACCTTGTAATCATGAAAGGATGAAATGGCCACTAAAATACTGTACACGCCACAGAATCATAATTCAGCCATTCCATATGACCACCTTCAAAAAATTACTAACACATGAAAATACAGCTGATTACCCCTGAAGGTTTAGAGAAGTTAAAAGCTGAGCTGGATCACCTGTGGCGGGTGGAGCGGCCAGAAACAACACAAAAAGTTACCTGGGCGGCAAGCCTTGGCGATCGTTCTGAAAATGCAGATTATCATTACAATAAAAAACGCCTGCGGGAAATTGACGGGCGCATCCTCTATTTACGCAAATGCATAGGTGATTTGAAAGTGGTGAACTATTCACCCTTCCAGGAAGGCAAAGTGATGTTTGGGGCCTGGGTGGAAATTGAAAATGATAAGGGCATTAAAAAACGGTTACGCATCGTAGGTGGTGAAGAACTTATTGGGTCAACAGATTACATCTCCATAGACTCTCCCATGGCACGCGCGCTGTTGAAAAAAGAAGTGGGTGATGAAGCGATTGTGAAAACAGCCACAAGGCAGTTTGTTTGGCGTATCACCAAAATTGAATATCAGAAATAAGCATCATGCAATAATGTGTGCACCTTTTTCTACAACGCTATCATCCTGGCCAAGTTCAATGAAATATAAAATCAATTCCACACTACTATTCGCGCGCTGGGATCTCGCTCAGATTCGTCGCAGATACTATGAAAAGCATGATAACCTTTACGCAGCCTCCAATCTATTAAATCAATGCCTTCATCTTTTTAATCACTTCTTTGCCTATAGCTTCAGAATCAATGTAGGCAGATCTTACTCCTTATTTTTCTTCGGGATGCTCATTGCTTTGTTACCATGCGCGGCGTGCAGGGATTTAGCGATCCTCTTGCTATAAATTTGCCGGATAAAAATCCGGTGTGGTTTCAATGCTTGAGGGGGGCGAAGTACTCGGCAAGGGTTCACTCCGATTAGATTGAAGTAAATCGGATCGGTTTAAATTTTTTATATTTATATTGATCGTGAAACGCTACAGGTTTTGCGCATGTCAACCATATACCTCAGCAAAGTTCAAGAAAATTTCTAAAAACATGATCTTTAATTTTAGAATCACATTACTGTTAACGGTGTTAGGGAGTACCACTTCGTTGGCGCAGGGAACCTATCGCGATCAACCGGATGTTGAGGCCCGAAGTGTTGAACTCCTGCGCGAGGGACAACTTACCTTTAAGGACCTAAATAAAAATGGACGGCTGGATGTTTATGAAGATTGGCGAAAACCAGTTGCTGCGCGCATTGAAGACCTGATCAACCAAATGACACTCGAAGAAAAGACAGGCATGCTCTTAATCAATACGCTCAACGCAGGAAGGAAAGGCAGTCTGACAAGTAGCGCCGTTGAGTTTATTGAAGATGAAAAAATGACCCGGTTCATTTTTAGAAATACGGTCAGGGACAATCCCGCTAACGCTAGTCCTGGAAATACTTTTGGCGGCGCGCAGATCACACCTTTCGAAGCGGCGCAATTTTTAAATTCGGTGCAAGAGCTAGCCGAAAGCACGCGTCTTGGCATACCCGCTATGTTCAAATCAAATTCAAGAAATCACATGGAGTATGACGCAAGGTCTGGTATTAATGTTGAATCCGGATCATTTTCATCCTGGCCAAAAGAAAGTGGCCTGGCCGCAACGCAGGATATGGAATTGATTGCAGAATTCGGCAGGATTATGGCCCGGGAATGGACGTCGATCGGATTACGAGGGATGTACGGATATATGGCCGACCTTTCCACAGAACCCAGGTGGTATCGTGTCCATGAGACTTTCACCGAAGATAGCGGTCTCGCATCAGCGATCATTTCAACGCTTGTTAAGAATTTGCAGGGTGAAGCATTAAATTCAAAAAGTGTTGCGCTGACCATCAAACATTTCCCAGGTGGCGGGCCGCAGGAGGGCGGCGGTGATCCGCATTACGACTTCGGTAAGAATCAAATTTATCCGTCCAATAATTTTGATTACCACGTCGCTCCGTTCAAGGCAGCCATTGACGCGGGAGCATCATCCATTATGGCCTATTATGGTATCCCGGTTGGACAGCCCTACCTCCCTAACAATGTTGGGATGGCGTTTTCCACGGGCATTATTACAGACCTGTTGAGAAAAAAACTGGGATTCAAAGGATATGTGAATTCCGATACCGGTATCATCGGGTCCAGAGCGTGGGGCCTGGAGAACAAAAGTGAAGAGGAACAAATTCTTATCGCAATTGAAGCAGGAACAGATGTCCTTTCCGGTTTTAATAACAACAAACAAATACTCAGCCTGGTGACTTCCGGAAAACTTTCGGAGGAGCGCGTGGACTTGTCGGTGAGAAGGCTTTTACGGGAACAGTTTGAACTTGGCCTGTTTGAAAATCCATTCGTGGACCCGAATCGGGCTGCTTATACCGTCGGAAATCCTTCCTTCCAACGAAAGGCCGATCTAGCACAAAGAAAGTCAATCGTATTGCTACAGAATGACATGAAGCTTCCAATGCCGCAACCTAAGGAAAGTGATACCCTTAAGTTTTTTACCATGGGCATGGATCTCGATATGTTTAATGATCGGCGTTGGGCTGGTTTTAAAGCGTTCTCCGGGGACTACGATGCCAGCAAAGAAAAATCATTGCCGCCAATACAGGAAAATATTGACTATGCCATTATCCGCGTGCACGTAACAAACGAAAGGGGTGACAGCCGGAGGTTTGGTGGTGCCGCACCGGATGAACTGAACATGCTTTCATTCTCCGACATGGCAAAATCGAAATCCTGGAAAATCTCCCCCTCGCTTGAAGATATAAAGACTATAATGAAGACCGTGGGAGAAAAAAAAACCATTCTCTCCATTGACTTTCGGCAACCTTACGTGTTGGATAAAGGCTGTGGTCTCCTGAATGCAGGAGCTATACTGGCCACGTTTGGGGTAAGTGATGCTGCCATCATGGATATCGTCACGGGAAAATTTAAACCCACTGGAAAACTTCCTTTCGCCTTGGCAAATTCGCCTGAGGCAATCGTAAAACAAGATCCGGATGCGCCGGGCTACCCCAAAACGGATACGCTGTTTCCATTTGGGTTCGGACTAACTTACTAACGCTTGCCACTAATTTCCCGTTGTATCAGATGATCAGATTCATAAAGAAATTAAGATTTGATATCATTCTTGTACAGCTAAATTCGAATAAGTGAAACGTATATTGCAGTCCTTTACAAAGTCAAGATTATGAAAAAGTCACACCATCCTTTGTTAGCAATCTTCTTCCTGGTATTCATTGCTACAGCTAGCAGTTGCAGTGGGCAATCAACGGCTCGCAAATCGTTGCTCGCGCTTTCAAAAGCTGATCACACGCTGGCGATCGTCGATCCGGTCACTTTAAAAGTTGTCGTTCGCATTCCGGTCGGCGAAGATCCTCACGAGATGGTTGCTTCTCCGGATGGCAGAACTGCCTATGTGGCCAATTATGGTGGCGGCAGTTTATATACGCTGAATGTTATTGACCTTGTCGCTCAAAAACCGCTACCTGACATTGACACCAGACCCCTTTTTGGACCCCATGATGTTACGTTTGCTGTTGGGAAACTATGGTTCACCGCCGAGGGCTCCAAATCGGTTGGTCGTTATGATCCTTACACGGGCAAACTCGACTGGAGCATGGGAACAGGTCAGGATAGAACACATATGATCTACCTGACAGCCGACGGAGAGAAAATCTACACCACCAATGTTTCCTCCGGAACAGTAAGTATTCTCTCGGATACCTTGATTCAACCTGGAAGATTTGCTCCCCCAAATGCCAAACCACGCTCAGATTGGAATCAAACTGTCGTTGAAGTTGGACGGGGTTCTGAAGGATTTGATGTATCTCCTGATGGCTCCAAGTTATGGACAGCCGCCAGCGTGGATGGAACCATTTTCGTTGTTGATCTCCATTCAAAAAAACTGGAAGCAAAAATTGATGCGAAGGTTATTGGCGCAAACCGTTTGAAGTTTACGCCAGATGGTAGACTAGCTTTCATTTCAAGCCTCTCGTCGGGTGACCTGTTTATTTTTGATACAAAATCTCTGCAGCAAATAAAAAAACTGAAACCTGGCCGTGGCTGCGCCGGAATTCTGATGGACCCGGACGGATCACGTGCTTTTGTGGCTTGCTCTGCAGACGGCTATATCGCAATTGTTGACCTTAGAACATTGGAAGTCACGGGGAGACTTGATGTTGGTGGTGTACCGGACGGGCTCGCCTGGGCTATTCAACCTTAACGCAAAAGATTAATTCCGGCTGAATGACGACGGCGCCGGTATACAGTCCACTTCATAGGCATAATTCATTTATACAAATGTTCATTCGCAGCAGTCAGTAGATATTCCTTCGGGTCGCTGGCATATTGCCAGAACATGATGCCGCCCATGCCCTTGGCTTTGACATACTCACATTTGACTTTCATCGACTCCTCGTCATCGTAGGTAACGAGCTGCCGGGATTGTGCATTCCACAAATAGGGGCCTTGCGCTTTTTCATCCCAGTAGCGGGTGAAACCGGGACGGCTCATGATGCTGTCTTTAATATATGTATACCCTCCACCCTGCGTGACGGAATCTACCGGCCGGTTGATGCCACGATTGTCATCTGTTTTCATATACCAGCTTCGTCCGTAGAATGGAATTCCCAATACCAACTTTTCCGCGGGCACGCCAGCCGCTGTATAGAGCGCATAGGCCTTGTCGCCAGACTCCTCCTTTTCGTAGCTGTCGACCGGATACAGGTTCGAATGGTGACCGGCTGTATCGCCGCTAGTATAGAAATCATAGGCCATCAGATTCACATAATCAAGGTACGCTGCGGCTTTGCCCATTTCAGTTACTTCAAAAATCCGTGGAAAACAGGGCAGTGCGGTAGTCACTTCGTAAGACTTTCCGGTTTTTTCTGTCAGCACATCCAGGGCTTCACGAATTGCCTTAAACATCAGTGTAAAATTCTCCTTGTCTTCTGGGCGAAATACATTGTCTTCTCCTTTCAGACCGGGGTATTCCCAATCGATATCGACGCCGTCGAGGTTGTTTTGTTCTACAATAGCAGCACTGGTTTGTGCAAACTTCATTCGCGAACTTTCTGTAAGGACGGCATCGGAAAAGTTTTCACTCCACGACCAGCCTCCAATGGAGATCAAGATTTTCAAAGCGGGGTTATCTTTCTTCAGGGAATTGAGCTTTCTGAAATTAATGGTGTCTGTCGCTATATTCG
>JAOUDZ010000192.1 GCA_029858965.1 Cyclobacteriaceae bacterium | reverse complement strand
CCATGCATTTCAAAGCTTATCTTTTTTCAAGTGTGATGTTGATCAATGACGGAGATAAGTTCAGTATTAGAAAACTACCTGTAGAAGCCCAACTTTCCACAGTAAATGGAATCATCATCAATGATTTTGATCATGATGGCAAGAAGGATATTCTATTGGCCGGTAATAAATTTGATGTGGAAGTAGAAACTACTGCCGCTGATGCGTCCCCGGGTCTGATGATGAAAGGCTTGGGAGGACTCAATTTCAAATGCCTGAAAACCTTTGAGAGCGGTTTTTTCGTGCCCTACAACGTAAAGGATATACAACCAATTAAAATAAAGGATGACTGGGCTATTCTTGTAGGTATCAACAATGAGGGCTTAAGAATATTTCGAAATACCAGGACTTCCTCCAGCAGGGGAATCGCACTTGCTAAGTAGGCATTAAAAGATATAATGATTCTACTATTACTAAAACAAAAACGTCATTGCGAGCAAGAGAGAAGGCACGTGAGTTGGGGCGAAGCAATCCCCCAAAAGATTGGGAAAAGGCATTGTTAATTATCACAAAGGTATCTGTAATTCCCTCAGCGGTTCGCTGCGCTATCAAATTCAACCCTTATTTCTTACTTCAGCAGAAGAATGACGCACAAATTGGATCTGAAATATTTATCCCGTAACGGGTATTTGGTAATTATGAACTAATTTTAACTAACGGATTTCGTACGCAATCTTCATACAAGAAGGGTGATCAATCCAATACACGAACTTAATTTCAAAAGCCAGTACATTGACTAACCGAATAGCTTTATTCGTAACCTTTTGTTTTCAGTTAATAACGCTGACGAATTGCGGGCAACGCTCAAATCAACAGGATAAGTCCGGGCTTAATCGCCTGCAAAATGCGGGAAGCCCTTATCTTCAGGAACATGCGGATAACCCGGTGGACTGGTATGAGTGGGGACCGGAAGCATTGGCCAAGGCAAAGGAGGAAAACAAACCCCTGATCATCAGTATTGGTTACGCTGCGTGCCATTGGTGTCATGTGATGGAGCGGGAATCCTTTATGGATTCGACCGTTGCCAGGATGATGAATGAGAATTTCGTTTCTATCAAAATTGACAGAGAGGAAAGACCGGACATTGACCAGATATATATGCAAGCCGCGCAACTGATTTCAGGACGTGGAGGATGGCCGCTGAATGCATTTGCATTGCCGGATGGAAGGCCTTTTTATGCGGCAACTTATTTCCCAAAGGAGGACTGGATGTCACTTCTTCAACAGGTTGCCAACGCTTATAAAAAGGACAATGAAAATGTTGTCAGGCAGGCAGAAGCTTTAACCAATGGCATCAAAACAAGTGATGTTATTCAGGTGCCGTCCAGCAGCAAACCGGGTTACAATCAAGAAACGTATCAGCGTATTTTTTCGAATTGGGAAGCCTATTTTGATAATAAACTCGGTGGCTTCACGGGTGCCCCAAAATTTCCGATGCCAGTGGTTTGGGAATTTTTGCTACAATACCATCAGCTTACGGGTAACACAAAGTCACTTGATTTGGTCAGTACCACGTTGGATGAGATGGCGAAGGGCGGAATATACGATCACCTTGGAGGAGGTTTCGCGCGCTATTCAACTGATGAGCATTGGAAAGTTCCGCACTTTGAAAAAATGCTTTACGACAATGGCCAGTTGGTGAGCCTCTATGCGCATGCCTATCAGGTTACCCGGAAAACTGAGTATGCCGATGTGATTACCCAAACGCTGGACTTCATCAAAAACGAATTGACATCCCCGGACGGCGGGTTTTATTCTTCACTGAATGCAGATAGCGAAGGCGTTGAAGGAAAGTTTTATGTGTGGACTAAAACTGAGATTGAAGAAATACTGGAACCAAAGGCTGCCGGTCTGATCACAGATTTCTATCAGGTAACCGGTCCGGGTAATTGGGAGGATGGCAATAATATTCTACACAGCACCAGGACCAGGGAACAGTTTGCTGCAAAGCAGAAAATGGAACCGGCGGAATGCATCAATGTGCTTGCCAGCGCGGAGAGAAGTCTACTGGCGGTACGGAACAAACGAATACATCCTTCTTTGGATGATAAGATATTAGTGTCCTGGAATGGCCTGATGCTGAAAGGATATATTGATGCCTACCTGGCGCTTGGAAATGCTGCATATCTCAAAGTAGCACTTGAAAATGCGCGCTTTCTCGAAAGGAATATGCTTCGCGAAAACGGAAGACTATTGAGAAATTACAAAGATGGAAAAGCAAGCATTGACGCTTTCCTCGACGACTATGCACTTTTGGCCAGTGCCCTGATTGACCTCTACCAGGCGACGTTTGATATTCATTGGCTGGAGACATCAAGGTTGATAACGGAGTATGCTATTGACCATTTTCGCGATCCTGCTACGGGGATATACTACTACACCTCTGATGAATCAGAAAGCCTTGTTGCGCGTAAAATGGAAACGGCAGACAATGTGATTCCGTCTTCAAATTCTGTTTTGGCTGAAGTAATATACCAACATGGCACCTACTATGGCGTGGACTCCTTGCAGGATATGAGTGCAGCGATGTTGAATCAATTCACGGCTGAAATTACAACGAGTGGACCATACTATGCAAATTGGGCCAGCCTGATGGGCTTGGTTACTTATGAGCCATACGAGGTTGCCATCATGGGTGAAAATGCCTCTGAAAAAAGCCGGCAGCTGATGAAGCACTACTACCCCACGGCGTTGTTTATGGGTGGGAATAAGGAAAATCTTCCTTTGCTGGAAAACAAGCTGGCGGAAGGGCGAACCATGATTTATGTGTGCCGCAATAAGATTTGTAAACTTCCTGTTGAGGAAGTAGAAAAGGCGATGCGGCAGCTTGAAACAGATTAGAGATTCGTGACATATGTGGATGTCATGGCGAACGAAATACGCTTAAACTACGCGCATAATAATGTTAATGATGAATCACCTCTACGTATCATTCATTGGCCTCGCGACGTGTATTGCAGCACACGGCCAGGGCAATTCACACTATCTTACCAATAGGGCGCCCCTGTTTGTTCAACCGTACGCAGCACTACCGCTGGGCGCAATCAAACCGAAAGGAATGTTATTGAACATGGTTGAAATCCAACGCGACGGGTTAACCGGTCAGCTGGATAAGATATATGCTCTGGTCTGCGGACCTAACAACGGATGGCTCGGTGGGACCGGGGACGGGTGGGAGCGTGGACCGTATTGGATTGATGGGTTGCTTCCATTAGCCTATCTGTTGAATGACCAGGTTCTAAAAGATAAAGTACAGGAATGGGTTGAGTGGAGTATCCGTAATCAACGTGAGGATGGATATTTCGGGCCGAAGCCGTTGCCGGAAGGATATACTGTGATAAAAGGCACCCAGCAGAACAACCGCGAAGACTGGTGGCCCAAAATGGTGATGTTAAAAGTATTGCAACAATACTACTCCGCCACAAACGACGAGCGCGTGATAACCCTGATGACAAAATACTTCAAGTATATGCTGCAAGCGCTGCCATCAAAACCATTGGGCCATTGGACGTATTGGGGTGCGCAACGCGGAGGTGATAACCTTGCTGTCGTATACTGGTTGTATAACATCACCGGCGATAAGTTTCTGCTTCAGTTGGGAGAATTGATTCACAGGCAAACGTTTAACTGGACTGAGAATTTCACCAACAATTCAATCAGAAAACTTAATCCGCTTCCCAATCTTCATTGCGTAAATATCGCGCAGGGTTTAAAAGAGCCGGCAATCTATTTTCAACAAAGTAAGGATACTAAATATACGGCTGCTATTAAGGAAGGGCTGTCGGCTTTGAAAGATGCCCATGGGTTTGTGAATGGAATGTACGGCGCTGATGAACATTTGCATGGAAACAACCCAACCCAGGGTTCGGAGTTTTGTTCTGCCGTAGAAATGATGTACTCCTTCGAAAGTATACTGCCAATAACCGGCGACGTGTATTATGCCGACTACCTGGAAAGAATAGCATACAATGTATTGCCTACGCAGGCCACAGACGATTTTATGCGCAAGCAATATTTTCAACAACCCAATCAGGTGTTGATTACCAGTGAGCCCCGGGATTTTTTTGATGACAATAACGCTCATCTGGTGTATGGTACCACTACAGGCTATCCATGTTGTGTATCCAACATGCACCAGGGGTGGCCAAAATTCATTCAGAATTTATGGTATGCTACAAAAGACAATGGCCTTGCTGCATTGGTGTATGGAGCATCTGAGGTATCGGCAAAGGTAGCGGATGGCAAATCAGTTCAAATCATTGAGAAAACGGATTATCCTTTTAAGGAAACCGTCACATTCAGCATTAAGGTGGAACAA
>JAOUDZ010000087.1 GCA_029858965.1 Cyclobacteriaceae bacterium | reverse complement strand
TATTGCCTATTACGACTTCAGCAAACGTGAAGAGAAAACGATAGTCACCAAGGCTGACGGGTTTGAAGTTTCTGCCGACGGCAAGAAGATAATGGTTGCAGTGGATGGTAAGTATGCTATTGTAGATGTTGACGCCGATCAGGAAATGGATAAAAAAATGCCCACGGATAATATGACGATGACAGTTGTTCCAAGGGAAGAGTGGAAGCAATTGTTTTCAGATGCATGGAGATTTGAACGCGACTATTTCTATGATCCAAACATGCATGGCCTCGATTGGAATGCAATGCGAAACCAATATGGTGATTTGATTGACAATGCGGTCACCCGCTGGGATGTCAACTATATCATCGGCGAATTGATCGGAGAGATCAGCGCATCGCATACGTATCGTGGTGGTGGAGACACGGAAGCACCACCAGAAAAGGAGGTAGGCTATCTCGGTATCGATTGGGGATTAAAGGACGGCGCCTACTACGTCAAGAAAATCATTAAAGGAGCACCGTGGGATAGTGAAGTGCGCGCTGCTGTCAGCGCGCCCGGGCTGAAGATCAAAGCGGGCGATTTTATCCTTGCCGTAAACAATGTCGATATCGACGCGTCGAAAGATCCATGGGCAGCATTTGAGGGATTAGCTGACGGTTCAATTGAGTTGACCGTAAACAATTCACCTTCACGCACCGGATCGTGGAAGGTATTGGTAGAGCCAATGAAGGATGAAACACGCCTGCGAAACCTCGCATGGATTGAAGCCAACCGGAAACGTGTAGAGGACGCAACGCAAGGCAAAATCGGATACATCTATGTTCCCAGCACAGGAAGTAGCGACGGGCAGTATGAATTGGTGCGAATGTTCTATGCGCAGTTCAACAAGGATGGATTAATTATAGACGAGCGCTTCAATAACGGTGGACAAATACCCGATCGGTTTATTGAGCTGTTGGACAGGAAGCCACTGGCTTTTTGGGCTGTGCGTGATGGAAAAGCATGGCAATGGCCACGCGTAGCTAACTTTGGGCCAAAAGTAATGCTTATCAATGGGTGGAGTGGTTCCGGTGGAGATGCTTTCCCGGATTACTTTCGCAAGGCCGGCCTCGGACCGTTGATTGGTACACGTACGTGGGGTGGTCTTATAGGTATTTCCGGAGTACCATCCCTGATCGACGGAGGAGCTGTGACAGTTCCGACGTTCAGAATGTACAATCCCGATGGCACATGGTTCAGGGAAGGACATGGCGTGGATCCTGACCTGGAAGTGGAGGATGACCCATCACAGTTGGCCGCAGGTGTTGACCCGCAATTGGAGAAAGCAATTGAGGAAATCATGAAGGAATTATCGCTGCACCCTCCAGTGAAGCCAGTACCACCTTCCTATGAGAAACGATGAGCGGTTCCTATCCATAATTCACAATATAACATGAGAATTTCACGGTTACCAGCGATTAAAAGGTTTAGCATGTTCATCCCGTTGTTCGCCTTGTTTATTTCTTTTCGGGTTGATGCGCAACCCATTATCGCTGATCTTGTCAATCCAGTGGAAGTTAGTAATGATATGCGGGTTGAGAACATGGCCGGCAAAACCATTCTTGTGTTTACGCCACACCCGGATGATGAGACGTTTTCGATGGGCGGGACGTTGGCACTCCTGGCAAAAAATGGAAACCGTATACACATAATCATCTATACCAATGACAACAAAGGGTCGCTTGACCTGGAAATGACCAGCGAGCGATTGGCACGAATTCGCAAGGCAGAAGAAGAGAAAGCCTGCGCATTGTTAGGCATAGCCAAAGAGAATATCCATTGGTTGGGTTATGAGGATGGAGATCTGGAATATGCTGAACCCAGGGCATTGCGGGGGACTATTGCGCGCTACATTAAGTTGTACCGGCCGGATGTTGTCTTTTCTCCCGATCCTGGCGCTACCTGGTTGCAATGGCATAAAACAGATCATCGAATGGCCGCAAATATTACCAACGATGCGTTTATTGCTGCAGAATGGCATTTGTATTATCCTGAGCATTTGCTCGTTGAGAATCTTGAACCTTTTAATGTCAGGGAATTCTATTTTTACTATTCTCAGCAGCCAAATTATGAAGTAAACATCACATCAGTTTTTGAGGAAAAAATGCAGGCGGCTTTGGCGCACGTCAGCCAGTTTGAGCCGTCCCTGAGCAGGTACACGCCGGAACTGGATCCCCGTACTGCGCAAGGTGTGAATGACAGATTCTTCCAGCTCCATTTATGCAATGATGGGAAGTGTGTCGAACGGTTCAGGCGCGTTGGTAAGTAGTTGCAATCTTGCGGCAACATTGACAGCAGCGCAGACGCTCGGTCACAACATAATACTTCAAGATTGCGGCAGTGCTGGTTCCGCTTCATCCTCCGCTATCGCTTTCAGGGGTACGAACCAGGTGATAAGAAATGCGGGAATGGTAGCAAACAACACCCAGATAAAGAAGTCGCGATAGCCAAGCCTGTCGCTCAAATAGCCGCTCAACATGGAGGGTATCATCACGCCCAGATTCATAATGCCGGTAGCAAATGCGTAATGCGCCATTTTGTATCTCCCCGGTGCTATTTGCTGCATCATAAAAAGCGTTAACCCTACAAAACCGAATCCATATCCAAAATATTCGACGGCCACAGCGGAAGCGATCAGGTAAAGACTTTCTGGTAAGAAAATTGCCAATATCGCATACGTTAGAAATGGCAGGTTGAAGAAACAGCATAGGATAAGCAGTGTTTTTTTGGTAAGGCCCCTGCTTGCAACAAAATATCCCGCAGACATCGAACCCAGCACAAAAGCCAAAGCCCCGAAAACGCCATACACAATTCCTATTTGCGAAGTGCTGAGTCCGAGGCCGCCTTGTTCGCGCGCCGCTTTGAAAAACAATGGCGTTATCTTAATGGCCTGACCTTCAGCAAAACGGTACAGGATAATAAACAGGATGCCGAAAAATATGTGCTTCTTTTGAAAAAAGGATTTTACGACATCCCACAAAGTGTCAAACCCTTCGCGGAGGGAATTTACCTCGCTGGCGGCTCCCCCGGAAGGCAACATGCTGATGTGATAGAAGCCAAGTAAAAGCATAACCGCACCGTATATACCCATCACTGTAGTCCATGCGGTAACAACGCCCAGGCTGGCTTCGAGTTCTCCCGCCAGATAAACCAGCGCGCCTCCCGAAAGAATCTTTGCGATGTTGTAGGCAGCTCCCTGCCACCCTATGAATTGTGCCTGTAATCTTGGCGTCAGGGCGTTGAGGTAAACACCGTCTACGGCCATATCATGTGTAGCACCGCTAAAGGCTATCATGGCCATCAACGCAATGGCGTAGGCAAAAAAACCGGGCAAAGACAAAGAGAATGCAATGAGACCGAACAAGACGCCTGTAAAAAGCTGGGTCGCTACCACAAAATGTTTCTTTGTTTTAAACATTTCCAGGAAGGGTCCCCACAATGGCTTCACGGTCCAGGGCAACATAGTCAGCGATGTCCAGAAAGCAATCTGCGTATCCGAAATCCCCATATTTTTGAACATGAGGGCAGATGCGGCGGCTATTGCTACGAAAGGTAAGCCTTCGGCAAAATATGCCGTTGGTATCCAATAGGCAGGAGAGCGCGACCCGGATTGCTTTTTCATTACTGCAAAGGTGAACTGGTTCCAATATAGCAATTCTTTGTCCGGATTAAACCCCATTTGTGACCTGCTGACTTTCTCTGGGTGCCTGCACAGGGATTGATTTACGTTGAATTCATGTAGGCGTTTGAGTGGGCGTAATCGTTTCTTGGCATCCTATAGACAAAAGTTCTGAATTATCATTTAACTTCGATTGATAACGTGATGACGACTTGTAAGTATCTTTAAAAAAGAACGGCAGATATCCTACACCACTAAAGCATTCATAAATGACCAAATTTAAAAGGAGAGATTTTATCAGGAATACCATGATGGCTGGTGTTGGTGCTTCCGTACTGGAAATAGATTCCCTGATGGCGAAGGAAACTGACGAATCGAAAAGCTACCCAATGAAAACAGGTGCTTCTGCCAAAAAGATAATTGTCGGCGGCGCGGGCATTGGAGGCCTTTGTTGCGCTTATGAATTGATGAAGAAAGGACATGAGGTAATCGTTCTGGAAGCATCGGGCAGACATGGGGGTCATGTTTTTACAGTTCACGATGGTTTGTCCGATGGATTGTACGGCGATTTTGGCCAGGAGCATATTACTAAACCAGGGTACGTCAAATATTGGGAGTACATTAAGGAATTCAACCTTACTGCGCTGCCCTATCCAAGACGAAAGAATATTCTACGGAGAATTGAAGGTAAGTTCTATAACGAAGAAATGTTAAGCGATCCGGCTGTCTTAAGAAATTTCGGATTCAATGACAGGGAAGTGAAGTACTTGTCGTCCAATCCCTGGTGGGATCTGCAAGCGCTTTACGTAAAGCCTTACCTGGAAAAATTCAAGGACGAGTATCAACCCTTCGATATCGGATACAATGAGTTGGACAAGATACCCATGGCTGATATTTATAAGAAGGAGGGGGCTTCTCAGGCTGCGTTGGGACGGTTAGGTGGTTCCAATTCATCAGCATTGTTTGAATTGTGGATGTCAGCTATCCTGAATATCCGCGGGGTACCGCACTTCCCGATTGAAGTTTTCCGCTTGAAAGGTGGCAACCAGATGCTTCCGAATGCATTCGCAACCAGACTGGGATCGCGCGTATGGCTGGATTGTCCTATTCAGTCCATCAAACATGGTGACACAGGTGTGACAATTGCCTATAAGCAGCACAATGAACAAAAAGAAATGTCAGCAGATTTCTTTGTGAATTGCATTCCCCTGCCAGCGTTTAAAAATATTCAGGTATACCCTCAGTTGCCATCTGAAAGACAATACATCAACGAGAATATCAGGTATGATTCTTACCAGCGATTTGTATTTCAGGCTAGCTCGAAGTTTTGGCTAGAAGATGGCCTTAGCATCAACATGGACTTAGACCATCCTGATCTTTGGTCAGTATGGCAATCTGCAGAGGAGGTTGATACCCATCGCGTAATCGTATTGGGTACTGGTCCGGGGGGTATCTCTCCGCAACGTGCGCTTGCCGCATTTCGGAGCGTATATCCGCGAAAGAAAGATACCATTGAACAAGTCGTTAGCAGAGACTGGACGAAGGAGACCTATTCACCAACGTGCGAAAGACTCCCTTTTCCCATCGGTGAGCTGGACCGATTCTGGCCGCATCTCATGAAGCCTGTTGGCCGCATACATTTCGCCGGGGCATATGCAGACAACCTGAATTGGGGTACGGAAGCTGCTACCCGATCGGCAAACAGGGTGGCGAATGAGATTGACAAATTGTGAGTGGTTAAGGTAGAATGTTTAGGGCAACAAAAGACTCAAATTCTGGTTTAACCGTGTGATTGTCATTGGATGGCAAAGCATGTGTTTACTGTATATAATATGGATTAAGGACATTTAATAAAATTATGATTGCAACAGTTTTAAGCGCTTATGGGATTCGATTTGAAGATAGTCATGTAGAGCCTTTGGCAAGTGGACTTATCAACAAGACATGGAAAATCACGTTGGCCAGGCAGCAGTATATTCTGCAGCGTATAAATGACCATGTTTTTAGGAGGCCCTATGAACTTGCCGATAATTTAAAAATGCTTGATGCGTACCTGAAAAAGCACAGTCCTGGATACCTCTTTGTTGCACCGATTACGAATGCAAACAACGCGGAAGTTTGTTATATCGAGAATGAAGGCTATTATCGCCTGCTTCCATTTGTCGAAGGTTCGCATACCATCAACGTTGTATCGTCCCCTGACCAGGCATATGAGGCTGCGCTGCAATTCGGAAAATTTACAAGGCTTTTGTCAGGATTTGATTCAAGAAAACTTCACCTCACTATACCTGATTTTCATAACCTCACATTGCGTTACCAACAGTTTGAGGAGGCGTTGAAGATGGGTAATGTCGAGCGAATAAAACAATCAGCGCACCTCGTGGCGAAAGTAAAAAAACACGTTCATATTCTGACTTCCTTTGAAAAGATCAGGAAGAGCAGCGCAGTGAAGCAGCGTGTTACCCACCACGATACAAAAATCAGTAATGTGTTGTTTGATGATCATGACAGGGGGCTTTGCGTTATTGACCTGGACACCGTTATGCCTGGATATTTTATCAGCGATGTAGGTGATATGATGCGCACTTATCTCTCTCCCGCAAATGAAGAAGAAAAGGATTTCAGTAAAATCGCGGTCCGGGATGATTTTTTCAGGGCTATTGTGCAGGGTTATCTGAGCAACATGGGCGATGAATTGACACCAGAAGAACGAGACCTTATATTATATGCCGGATTATTTTTGATCTACATGCAGGCTATCCGTTTTCTTGCGGATTATTTCAACAATGATGTTTACTATGGTACGAGCTACCCGGAACAAAATTTTGTGCGCGCAGGCAATCAAATACGACTGCTGAATGCATTGGAAGACCAAAGAGAAGCTTTTCAGGAAATTATTGCCGCCGAATTATCAAAGAAGACTTATCTCAATCTTGGAAAAGTATAGCCTTTGCTGGCTAATCATACATTGAAAAAGATTCCTTTGCCATGGAGGAACTTACACTAGTTCCATTCCAGTGTCAAAATGATCACAACTATCACGGGGATTTGATTATGCTCATCAGCCCGGTTGAAATTCCGCCGACATGATCGTTATACCTTTGGTTGGCTACAATTTCGTAATCGAGGTAAACAAAAAATGGATGCATGCCGATGATGGTAAAAATATTCAAATGTTTTTTGTGGTTCTAGATGTTTATCGACTAGTAAAACTAACCGAGCACCGACAAGCACCGTCCGCCGGAAGCTCGCGTAAAGGCTGGGGCTTTTCTCTTTATACTGGCCTAATGGTGAAATTCATGCCGTATCCAGTGATTAAGCCGGCTATCCCGGGCAAGAGAAGCATTTTTGCTTTTTCGTTTTCAGGCTTGTCCGACAACAATAGCCTCCCGGCATATGCCACAGGTATGGGCAAACGCGATGGAAACCAGAAATCGTGGTGGCTACAGGGTGCTCCGGGTGCGTTTGCACTGAAATTTTATGGAAAAATATATTCTTTACGGAAGAAGGAAATCTGGTTAAATTGATTCTATCTTTAGAAATATTCTGAAATGAAGTATTAATACAAACCATAATCTATGAAACATTCTACAATACAGAAGTTGCTATGGTTGCTTTTTTTTATATCACCTTTCCTTGCCTATGCCCAGGAAAGAACGATATCTGGAAAAGTAACAGACGCTGAAACAGGAGAAAATATTCCTGGCGTAAACATTATTGTCAAAGGAAGCACTGTTGGAACAAGTACCGATGCCAGCGGAAATTATCAATTGTCGATTTCAGATGACAATGCAGTTCTGGCGTTTAGTTTTATAGGCTATGTGACCACAGAGATTGCAGCCCGAAGTCAGACCGTTCTAAACGTGCAGCTGAAATCTGACGCACAATCGTTGGAAGAAGTAGTCGTGGTCGGTTATGGTACCCAGCGAAAATCAGACCTTACCGGGGCAGTCGGAGGGTTGCGCGCTTCTGATGTTGATATTTCCTCCAAACCTATTACAAGTCCTGATCAGCTCCTGGCTGGCCGCGTCGCTGGAATTCAGATTTCGAATAGAAGCGGTGATCCGGGTGCCCCGATTGATGTACGGATCCGTGGTGTTGGTACTGCCGGTGTAAACTCGCCTTTGTGGGTTATTGATGGTGTCCCAATTGTTCAGACCACAAATATTACCGTTAATACCGGTTCCAATACTGAATCTAATCCATTGGCAGGGATCAATCCTGCAGACATTGAATCAATTGACGTACTAAAGGATGCATCTGCCGCCGCTATATACGGTGCCCGTGCAGCAAACGGTGTTATTATCATCACTACGAAGCGGGGAAAAGAAGGGAAGGCCACTGTATCTTATGATGGCTACACCGGTGTAGGTCAGGCCTGGAAGAAGCTGGATGTGTTGAACGTGAGCCAGTATATTGATATTCAAAATAAAATAGACCCAACACGTGACTTCAGTGCCTTCAGTGGCAAGCCCGACGTTAATTGGCAAGATGTTGCATTTAAGAATTCATCGGTCCAAAGCCATAACATTGGCGTGAGTGGAGGTTCGCCTACGGCTAACTATTTCATTGGGGCAGGATACATGAATCAGGAAGGGATTGAACCGTCTCAGCGGTTTAAACGCTTTTCCATTAAGGCCAATTCTGATGTAAAAGTTGGCAAATATTTCAGGTTTGGTGAATCGCTACTGGTGAGTTCAGTTGACCGGGGTGTGCAATCAGAAGAAGGTGGTGGTGGTGGTGGTGCTGCCGGATATCTGTCCGCACTTAACCAACCGTTTTTTCAGGTTTACGATCCCAGCAATCCTACAGGGTACAATCTTGAAACAAGTGCAAACAGGGGAGCTGCTGGCGGTAGCCAAAACATCATCATGCGAAATGATCCCCTATATGCTTATACGAATGTTGTCCAAAGAAAGGTGCAAGGCAACGTTTATGGAGAATTTGAAATAATAAAAGGATTGAAATACAGAATTTCCGGCGGGTTTGATTACAATGTTGGCGATGGAAATTATTATGGTGGTCCGGTTGACTTTAATGGATTTCCAAAGTCGTCTTTTCTGGTTCAGGAGCGCCCCATCGAGTTAACGACCAATGTGAACCACACCCTTACCTATGATAAAACCATCGGTAAGCACAGCTTTACCATATTGGTCGGCGAGGAAGAAACCAACTTCCGTTATGACAAGGTGAGGATTCAAGGCAGTGACCTGTTCAACCCTGCGATAAAATTTGCCTCGACCGGCGTTCAGGTCGGCGCTGCTAACGAAGCTGATCAATGGGCCTTGAGAGGCTTTTTGGGCAGGGTGAATTACGCCTTCGATGATAAATATTTATTCACCTTCAATGTGCGGCAGGACAAGTCCTCCAGGTTTGCCGAAGATAATCGGACGGGAACGTTTCCTTCCGTATCTGCCGGATGGAGGATGAGTCAGGAAGACTTCTTCCCAAAGGGTGGCTTCTTTTATGATGTGAAACTGCGGGCGAGCTGGGGTCAATCGGGTAATCAATTCACGGGTACCAACTTCGCCTACCTCTCAACACTGCATCCATTTATATTCTATGTGGTCGGGACTGGTGCACAAAGTGTAGTGAGGGGTCCGGCGCCAATTGTTTTTGCCAACCCCGCCCTCAAATGGGAGACCAGTACCCAGGTCGACTTTGGTGGCGATATCAGCATGATGCAGGGTAAAATTGATCTTACCTTTGACTACTACAGAAAGACTACCAACGATATTCTGTTGGGATTTCCCGCACCCTATACATCAGGTTTTTTCCTACCCATCGATGCTAACTTAGGCGAGATGCTCAACAGTGGCATTGAGCTTGCATTGAACTACAGAAATAGCGCTGGAGGCTTCAAGTATAGCGTGGGTGGAAATCTTACCACGGTGCACAATGAAATCCTTGATTTGGGAGGCATTCCGGAGATCATATCCGGGGTAGGTGGTGCAGCCACCCACAGGACTGTAGTGGGTGAGGCTATTGGAAGTTTCTACGGATACAAGACAGATGGCATATTTCAAAATCAGGGCGAAATTGATGCTGCTGTTCCTGACAACTTATCCAATGGAAGGGAACCCGGTGACATCCGTTTTGTAGATGTCAATAAGGATGGAAAGATTGACTCCAAGGACCGGACTAACCTAGGTAGCCCGATACCGAAATTCTATTACGGGATCAACCTTTCAGCGTCGTATATGAACTTTGATTTTTCACTTCTGTTGCAAGGCGTTAGCGGGCAAAAGGTTTACAATGCAGGGCGCGTATCACTTGAGGACTTGAGAAGTTCCAACAATTTTCTCACGTCAACACTTGGCTATTGGGATGGTGAAGGGACCAGTAACTCCATGCCACGTCTAACCGTGTCAGATGATAACAATAATAACCGTTATTCCGACCGGTGGATTGAAAACGCCAGTTTCATGCGGATCAGGAATATTCAGCTGGGGTACAGCATACCTAGCAATAAGCTTCAGAAGTTTGCCGGAGGTGCAATTACCCGCTTCCGTGTCTATATCGCAGCGCAAAACCTGGCAACTTTCACCAAATACAAAGGCTTTGATCCGGAAGTGACAAGAGGATTTAGCTTTCAGAAAGGGGAAACACCATTGTCCAATGGTCAGGATTCAGGTACTTCACCACAGCCGAGAATACTTCAGTTTGGCTGGCAAGTTGCGTTTTAGTTGATTGTATCGAATTATAAATTAAAGTGATGAAGATGAAAAAGATAATATATTTGATAGCTGCAGGATTCATTATTAATTCCTGTAACAACCTGGATTTGGTTCCGCTGGACAAGCTTCCGTCTGATGCCTACTATAAGACTGCCTCGGATTTTGATGGTGCCATGTTTGCAGCCTACTCCTCCATACAGGATTTTTGGGGAACCAGCACCGAAACCCTTGGTGAATTTGGTGAATATTGGAAGATAACGGTCGCGATCACTGATGATGCTGTTGCTTCGCCAGGTTCGGACAACGAGTCAAAGAATGCTGATAACCTTAACATAAATTCCAGTGACAAACCTTTTGCAGCCATTTATACACAGATCTATGAGGGCATTTATCGGTGCAATACAGTGCTGGAACATTTGGAGCTTGAAAACGAACTTACAGCAGGTGAGAAGAGCCTGTTCGAAGGAGAAGCAAAATTCCTGCGGGCGTTCTTCCACTTTGAGGCACTTAAACTTTTCGGTACGCCACCAATGATGCTGGCTACACCCAAAAGCCTGGAGGATTTGGCTGCGCCCAATGCGACCAAAGACGAATTATTTACGCAGATACTGTCTGATTTTAATGTCGCCTTTACCAATTTACCAGCTGCATGGGATGCAGGCAATACCGGTAGGGCTACCAAATGGGCAGCTAAAGCCTATATAGGCAAAGTGGACATGTGGAAGAATGACGTGGATGGCGCTATCGCGGCTTTCGAGGACGTGATTGCTAACGGCCCATACCAATTGATTAACACGGGTGATCCGGCAAAAGATTTGGACGATTTATTCGCATTAGACAATGAAAACAATGCTGAATCTATTTTTGAAATCCAATATGGTGGACCTAATTCTGATGATAACATCTGGGTCTTTGATGATACACACTCAGAAAGCTTCAAAGCGTCGCAGGGTACGGGCCGGAGCTGGTTTTGGGCGCCTGACAATTATATCGCAAATGATGGCGCACCCGGAGGTAAACTTGGATTTTGGGTACCTTCTCAGGATTTGGTTGATGCATTTGAACCCGGTGACGCGCGGTTCGAAGCTTTTATTTATTCCGATGGTGACATGTATTATGTCTGGAACAGTGAGGTGGTAGAATTGCCTTATGATCCAGAATGGTCCGTTACCGGATACAACGTGAAGAAATATGGCGGCAAACGCAATTCCGTTGCCGGTGGTTTTTCAGGCAACAATCAGGGAGATTTTAACAATGAAAGGATATACCGTTTTGCCGAAATGAAACTATTGTATGCCGAAGCTCTTATTGCAAAGGGTAGGGCTGGTGAGGCAACTACGCAAGTCAATGATATCCGAAACAGGGCAGGACTGCCTGATTTGGCCGGAACAGCAACCCTTGCCGATGTCATGCAGGAGAAACGGATCGAACTGTGCTTTGAAGAGCACCGCTGGTTCGATATTACCCGTTGGGGTATTGGCGCGCAGATTTTTGGGGCTCAGTGGAATGATAAATTCAATGTATTCCCTATTCCACAAAGCGAGATAGACCGTACCGCCGGATTAATCACGCAGAACCCTGGATACTGATACAGTCTTAATTCAGACGCTAATATTACGCAGCGAGGGCTTTTCCCCTCGCTGTTTATTTTTATATTGAACTATGCCCAGGATATCAACATTCATCGTTTTTCTGCACATGATTTTCATGCTTGTTGGATGCACTAATCCATCCGGGCAGCTTTTCCAGCCTGTAAACTCTACGTCATCAGGCGTCACTTTTTCTAATACGCTTCAATACAGTGATACACTTACGGTCTTGGATTTTGAGTACCTCTACAACGGCGCAGGTGTGGCCATTGGCGATATCAATAACGATGGCTTACAGGATATCTATTTTTCCGGTAACATGACCTCCGGAAAGTTATACCTAAACAAGGGAGATTGGAAATTTGAAGACATTACAACGATGTCGGGCATTACAACTTCGGTCTGGGTTAATGGCGTTACGATGGTAGATATTAACCAGGATGGTTTCAAGGACATTTATCTGTGTGTTGCAGGCACGAGAAATACCCCTGCCAGCAAAAAGAAAAACCTTTTGTTCGTCAACAATGGCAATAATACTTTTACCGAGTCTGCAGCTGCTTATGGACTGCAGGGAACAGGGCATAACATTCAAGCCACTTTTTTTGATTATGATGGGGACGGAGATCTGGACGTATATCTTTTGCGAAATGCGTTTGTTGAGTACAGCAGGAACAGGGCGCGACCCAAATCGGTCAGAGGCGAATCGTCTACTACGGACCAGCTATATAGAAATAATGGTGATCAAACATTCACCGATGTTTCAGCACAGGCAGGAATTTTGATCGAAGGTTTCGGGCTTGGCGTACAGGTATGTGATCTTAATGACGACAATTGGCCGGATATTTATGTGTCCAATGATTTTATAACCAATGATCTCGCTTATGTTAATAACCAGGACGGAACTTTCTCAAACCGGGCTGGTCAGTACTTTAAGCACGAAACATACAATGCAATGGGCAATGACGTGGCCGATATCAACAACGATGGTCTGGTGGACATTGTCGAAGTGGATATGCTTCCCGAAGATAATTTGCGGTGGAAGATTACCATCGTGGGCAACAACTATGATGAGTTTGAAAATGGTTTGAAATTCGGATATGAACCACAGTACATACGGAATACCTTACAACTTAACAATGGCAACGGTACGTTTAGTGAAATTGGTTATTTAGCGGGTATTGAGGCAACCGACTGGAGTTGGGGTCCATTGTTGACAGATTTTGATAACGATGGTTTCAAAGATCTCTTTATCTCAAATGGCTATCGCCAGGATATCACCAATCTTGATTTCATAAAATTTAGCGAGCAGACCATGCGCATGGGCACGGATGAGGGAAATAAAATAGAGCGCATTGCAATGCTGAAAAAAATACCTGGCATTAAAGTCCATAATTATGTTTATAAGAATAATGGGGATTTAACTTTCACTGATCAATCGATAGCGTGGGGTATGTCAGAACCGTCCTATTCTAATGGCGCGGCCTATGGGGACCTGGATAATGATGGAGACCTTGATCTGGTTATCAATAACATAGATGCTGAGGCCACCTTGTTAAGAAACACCAATGTGCGTTCCGAGAATAAGGCTTCAAATTTCATTCGCCTGAATTTTGAAGGACCACCATTGAACCGCGAAGGATTGGGTGCGAAAGTATATTTGAAATATCACGGTAATTTACAATATCAGTATTTTACTCCGTTCCGGGGATTCCTGTCATCCATCGAACCCTATCTCCATTTTGGCCTGGACTCAGTTCAGGTGATAGACTCACTGGAGGTGATCTGGCCTGATGGCAAGTGGGAGCTGATAAAGAACGTGAAGGCCAACCAGTTGATTACCCTAAAGTACGCCGCCGCAGGAGAGCGGAAACAAATCTCTAAATCCGCGCCTGCAACGCTGTTTAGTGAAGTCACGAAAAGCGTTGGAATCGATTACATCCATAAAGAAAATGAATTTGTGGATTTCAAAGTTCAACCGCTTCTTCCCCACATGCACAGCAAAAACGGACCGGGCATCGCTGTTGGCGATGTGAATAATGACGGGCTCGAAGATTTTTATGTCGGTGGGGCTATGGGTCGGGCAGGAGCCCTGTACGTTCAGGGAGACGATGGGAAATTCAGGGAGTCATTACAGCCACAAATCGATAGCCTCTCGGAAGATATGGGCGTGCTCTTTTTTGATGCCGACAACGACAACGACGTAGACTTGTATATCGCCAGCGGCGGTTCAGAGGAAGTGAAGGGATCGGACCGCTATAAAGATCATCTCTACTTCAATGATGGCAAGGGAAACTTCCGGGAGAGTCCGGGGACACTTCCGGACATTCGTGAAAGTGTATCCACCGTTGTGGCTGCCGATTATGATCGCGATGGTGACCTGGATTTGTTTGTGGGCGGCAGAATTATACCGGGAGACTATCCAATGCCGGCGGCAAGCTACATTTTACGGAATGATACAAACGCATCAGGGTGTAGGTTCACTGACGTGACGCAGGAAATGGCACCAGGATTTTTAACATTGGGACTTGTAACGTCAGCCTTGTGGACCGATGTGGATAACGATGGCTGGGTAGACCTGATGATCGTGGGTGAGTTCATGCCCATAACCTGCTATAAGAATGAAGACGGCAAATCATTCACCCCCATGGGAAAGGAATCATTTAGGCATACTTCCGGCTGGTGGAACAGTTTAACGGCAGGGGATTTCGATCATGATGGGGACATAGACTACATCGCAGGGAACCTGGGGTTGAACTCCCGCTACAAAGGGAATGAACAGGAACCTCTTTGTATTTACGCGCGCGATTACGATAAGAATGGATCTGTGGATCCGGTGATGACCTATTACGTTCAGGGAGAAAAATATGTTGTTCATGCCCGTGATGAGCTCATTAGTCAGATCACTGCGATGCGATTGCGTTTCAGGAAGTACAAAGAATATGCGGAAGCAACGTTTGAAGAATCGTTCTTACCATCAGAATTGGAGTCGGCCTATGTTGTGTGCGGAGATTGGTTTGAGACCAGCTACGTGGAGAATTTGGGTCATGGCAACTTCTCCGTTATGCCACTTCCCCTGGAAGCCCAGTTCGCACCGGCTTACGGCATGGTGGTGGATGACTTCGACCAGGATGGCAACCTTGATGTACTGATGGTTGGGAACATGTATGCAACAGAAGTCAACACTGGAAGATATGATGCATCACTGGGCTTATACCTGCAAGGCGACGGTCATGGAAATTTCATACCGAAGAAGCCAATGGACGCTGGCTTTTTTGCGGATGACGATGCGAGAGGCATGGCTAAATTGCGTACTGGCAGCCAAAGTGGGCTCCTGCTGGTGGGCAACAATGATGGTTCCCTACGCGTGTACACAGACCAACTACTTGGAAGTTGTTATACCGCTGAACGCAAGGATGCATTTGCGCTGGTTACATGTCGAAATGGAAAGATCAGGAAGCATGAGTTTTATTTTGGTTCAACTTACCTATCGCATTCCTCTAGAACGTTGCGATATTCGCCGGACGTGGAAAGGATTGAAATCTTTAATTTTAACGGAGATCGGAGGGAATTACAGTTACCATAGAGAGAACACTTATCAGTGCAATTGCGAAATCCTTTGATATACCGTGTTTCGTCGCTTTCATCATTTGAACAATTGAACATCAGTGGTACGCGGGCTGATTGCAGTTATTGAACCTGAAAGACCCGTATATAATCTACGATCATCCGTTGTGGGAATACAGTGTTGCCATCCGGGCTCCCGGGCCAATTGCCACCTACTGCAACATTGAACAGGAAGAAAAATTCTTTTTGAAATTCATTCAGTTCGGGAGGTGTAATATCAATAACATGGTATTGCACATTGTCCAGGTACCAAGTAATGAGTGTTTCTGTCCAAACGATTGAGTAAACATGAAACTCGTCTGCCAGTATTTTCCCATTCGTTAATGTTGAATCGCCGCCGTACGAAGCATAGCTTCCAGCATTGTCCCAGTGCACGGTTCCGTATACCTTATCATCTTTGCCGGCACCGCCACCGACCATTTCCATAATATCAATTTCTCCACACTTAGGCCAAATGAATTCAGGCTCCGAAATGTTGGATCCCAGCATCCATAACGCTGGCCATATTCCCTGACCCCTGGGCATCAGCGCCCTGATATCAACCCGCCCATAGGTAAATGCTTTTTTGTCTTTTGTGACGATGCGGGAGGAGGTATAGTTTCTACCCCCGACGTTTTCAGCTTTTGCTTTGATGGTTAGATAACCATCCTGAACGAGTGTGTTAGCCGCCTGGTAATACTGCAGCTCATTATTCCCCCAGCCGTCAGTACCGTTGCCGGTTTCATGCGTCCAATAATCAGCGTTCAAACCGTCGCCATCAAACTCATCGTTCCAAACCAGGTTAAGACCAGCGTAAGAAGTTGGGGAGGTATAGCCGGCAGTTGTAATCGGGGGTTCATCAACTTCAATGGTAATGCTTGCCGTCTTGTCGATTGATAATTCATCCGCTGAGAAGGCCAATACTTTGACGTTGTACGTTCCGGAATTTAGATAGGCGTGTGAGACCTCACCTGTGTTGGATTCGAACGCTACTTCTCCGGTCTCACCAAAGAAAAACTGGAAACGGGATGCATTATCTGCCTTGGCAATAAAAACGACTACCCCGGATCCATCCGTGCTAACAGTAAATGTCAGCGTCAGGTTAGCGGGCGGTTGTTTTTCGGCAGGACCACTGTCCTGGCAGCCAGGGGAAAAGAACGAAAGACATAAAAACAACGCGGGAATTATACGATGCATATTAAGCTGGTTCAAGGTATAAAGTTAGGTATTATGTTGAATGTCCAAAGGTGGAGTTTGGAACATGTATGGTACAGGTTGTTTATTGAAAGCTCTATATCTGCTAAAAATTGCATGTTTTGTGCTAATAGGAATTACATAATCCAGCCGAGCTTTGGATAAAAAAAGACATATGAAACTCCTTACGACAGTTGGCTTAGTCGTGCTGGTGACAATCCGGTGCATGGCCCAGGAAAATGCTGAAAAAATGCGCATTGAACAACAAGTTGAAAAGTATCACAAGATTAAAACTACTGGCACAACGCTAACGCTTTTGGGTGGTGTTTTGTTCATTGCCGGTGTTGTGACGACCAGCAATAATCAGCCTGACTTCTGGTCGGATCAGCCAGGCAACTACGCTGCTGGTATGGGTATGATGGTTCTGGGTGGAGCTGGCCTCGGATCAGGTATTCCGTTGTGGACAGTTGGCGCTCACCACGGTCGGAAATACAGAAACCAGTTGGAGGGTATTTCTGTGCGGGTTAGGATGAACCGGCAAAGCAAAGGGATAGGATTGATCTGGCGTTTTTGAGTTTTTAATATCATAATGACCGCAGCCGTGTGAAGATTAGTTCCATCACAATGCCGCGTTTACCGGTCTTGTCGTAGGAGACGAGATGTTTCTCCTGCTGTCGCGCTGCAATAGTCCACACCGTTCCTTGGCGGTACTTCATGCAACAATGTTTGGTCCAACTTAAACATTTAGTAAATTGTTGCTTCCAACAATATAATCTTGCGATCATGGAAAAGACTTCTTTTAAGTTTCTTGCGCTGGGTGGAATTGCTGGTCCTGTGCTGTTTACCACGGTCACGCTCATCTGCGCCAGCCTCCGACCGGGCTTTAACCATGTTTCTCAATTCATAAGCGAGCTTGGCGCAACGGGAACGCCAAATGCCCGTTTAATGAACTTCGCTGGCTTCATGCCTTCCGGTGCGATGATAGCTGCGTTTGGCGTGTCGCTTGTTATGCTGCTTCCC
>JAOUDZ010000086.1 GCA_029858965.1 Cyclobacteriaceae bacterium | reverse complement strand
AAAGTATTGGCCATCGCTTGCGACGTCCGAAAATACGAAGAGGTTGAAAACGTCATAAAAGCCACAGAAAAAGAATTCGGGCAGGTTCATGGCATATTAAACAATGCCGCCGGAAATTTTATCAGCCCTACGGAAAGGCTTTCGCACCGGGCATTCGACATTGTCGTCGATATCGTATTAAAAGGAACCTACTATACAACCCTTGCGGCAGGTAAAAACTGGATAGCGAAAAAGCAGCCTGGCACTTTTCTCAATATCGTTACTACCTACGCCTGGACTGGCTCAGGGTACGTCGTGCCATCTGCTTGCAGCAAAGCCGGTGTGCTTGCATTGACCCGATCACTGGCGGTAGAATGGGCAAAATACAACATTCGCAGCAACGCGATTGCCCCGGGCCCCTTTCCCACGGAAGGCGCATGGAGCAGGCTCCTGCCGGGAGATCTTGTGAAGAAATTTGACCCTGCCCAGCGCATCCCATTAAAACGCGTAGGCGAACACCAGGAACTGGCGAACCTGGCGGCATACCTGATGTCTGACTTTTCTGCTTACATCAATGGGGAGGTGATCACAATTGATGGCGGTGAGTGGCTGCGCAATGGCGGCGAGTTCAGTCACCTGGAGATGGTCCCGGAGGAACTGTGGGATAACCTTGAGAAGATGAGGGGGAAGTAAGCAGTAACGTTTACAGTGTCAGGCGCGTTTTTCATAAAAAGCCTGAGGTTTTTTCAGCAATACACGCAGTTTCTTTTTGTCAATTTTTTCGTGCTTTCCATGTCTTGGGATATGCATACAAACTATTACGTCTGGCCAAACCTCTTTCGGTATTGCATTAGGACCGTACGACAAATGGGCTCTTATTCGCTCCGGTATCAAATGCCTTCCCTCCAACACGAGGCAAACCTCCTCATCCTCCTTCTGATCACTCCAGATACCAACTATCGCACAGTCATCAACGCCTTCAATATTTCTGATAATCGTTTCATAAATAACCGGATAAATATTGAAATTCTTTCTAATGATCATATCCTTCTTTCTGCCTGTCAGTATAAGATTATTACGTTCGTCCAGTAACCCGGAGTCACCGGAGGCGTGGAACTCATCTCTGCCTTTTTCGTGAAAATACCGACTGAATAATTGAGGTGAGCTAAGCAGAATCTCACCATCCTCTCCGATCTTACAAGCCACATCATCCAAAAGCTTTCCCAACACGTCTCCATGTCGCCTGTTCATCGCAAGTTTATCCTTACCGCCAATGGAGGCACAAAGGAGCAGTTCTGTCATTCCATATAGACACATCGTCTCAATATGAATAGGGGCAACCAAAAAGAATCTTTTCAAAAAAGTCGCATGAACCGGCGCCGATCCAAAGAAAACTTTTCGCAATGAGCTCGGAAGCTTTCTTTTTGCATTCTCGCAATGCTGGATTAACGGCAAATACTCTGATGGAGCACCAAACAACAGGGTAATCTTCTTTTGTTCAATCTCTCGAATTTTAGCGCTGGCACTCAACCCTGACGAAAAGATATTTACTGGTATGTCCGCAGCGATTCCCAACAACATGTAGTGAGGTAATTCAGTACCCAAAATATCTCCCGGCTTTTTATCGATCAATTTTATGAGATTGCGAATGGATTTGGTAAGGCTGCTAAAGGTGTGGACTACACCTTTGGGTTCCTGAATTGTACCCGATGTATAAATAATAAGAAACTCGTGATCACAATTATCATGGATAAATTGCACCTCTTCCCCTTCCCTCAACATTTTTTTCAAGCGCAAATATTTCCTTACGGTGGGAACCCAAGGGCCAGTCGAGATAATTAGGCAATCCTGAACGTCACCAATCTCAGGGACAATCTTGCCCATTTTATACAGAACGAAACCAATAAGCCGATGCTCTCTTACGAACAGCAATCGAGAATCCACAAATGCCCACTTGGGCGTCAGCTGCTTAAGTTTTGCCGTAAAATGCTTCCTGCCCATTTCCGGGTCAATAATGGCCACCGTCCCATGGAGCATGGCCACGGCATAAATGATAATTAAAAACTCTTCACTGGGCGGAAGAGTGATCAGCACGATGTCATTTTCTTGGAATCCCTTGATTTTCAAGCCCAAGGCTAGTTTTTTACTTTTCTCAAGCAAATCCGCAATTGTCAATGAGTTATTACCATTAATTAGTGCAACCGGATCGGACACCGATGACGTGGGTGGCATTAACAAATTTGAATGAAACAGATTTACCATATCATTTAGTCCTTGTTAATAATCACACATAACGCGGTCGTCAAATTATTCTGTTTTCAACCGGGAATCTTACATACTTCAAGGTGCGAGAACAATGCGTAAAGAGAATTTGAGTACCTGGGTTATTACGCAAAAACAAAAGCAACTTTCTGTTCGTCTCCATGTATTCTGGCCATGAATCAATGAATAACCTCACAACTGGTGATGGTAGAATTCCATTTAGGAACATGTCGCTCTCCCAGGATGCATCTGTGCCGTAGAGTATCTCTCCATCGCTAGTTTTAACATAGAATCCAAACATCCCACGGGCATGACCAGGCAGATCCACAAATTGCAATAAATCCTGCCCAAATGGAACAAAGAATGTAAGCTGACTATCATTGTCAATGTGGGTGATTGATATGTCTTCCAAAAAAAGAACACGCTTTTCAAAATCAACGGGAATTAAACGCTTGAGTATCCCCTTCCTAACAGCCGCGAACCCATCCAATCTAGCTACCTCCTCATATCCTTTTTTCGAACAAATTAATTCAGCATTTGGAAAATCATTGAGTGCACATATATGGTCAGCATGGAAATGCGAGATTACAAAATATTTAACATCCACCGGGCTGATCCCCTCTCTTTTCAAAATAGAAACGGCTGAGTCGCTATCGGTAACCACAACCGGAGTGACCCAGCGATATAATCGATCAGGCCACGCCTTCGTTGCAATATTAAACGATAAATTATATCCGCCATCAAAAAGGATCACACCCATCACGGGGTGCTTTATTAATACCCACACGGCATAAAATCGCCTCCAACCCCAACCTCCTCCAGGATTAACAATGCGCGATTGAGCCACACAATATCCGGAGGCGAAAAAGAGTACATCTAATTTTTCGTCTGATACCATTTTACAAATTCTGCAATTCCATCCATCGTTGTCTGAACTGGCACATACCCTAGGTGCTTTGTTGCTTGTGTAATGTCTATAGTTAAACTTTTTGAAAGTATGCCGAGCCCATAGCGAGTTAGTTCGGGTTCGGAATCAACACTAAACAATTTGTGCTTCATTTCGACTAAGCCGGCATACATGAAAGCCAACTTTTCTGGGACCCTCGTGGTCACCGGGGCAAGTTGCAGCGTGTTCAACAGGGCGTTGATCACTTGCCAAAGAATTACAGGGTTTCCATCCGTTATGTTAAAAGCCCGACCAAAGGCCGCATCTTTAGCATCAAAAGTACACGCTATGGCCGCGATCACATTCGCTGCACAAGTGAGGTCACACACATTATCCCCCTTACCAATAATTTTCAATTTTCCGGCGTGATGAGCGCGCAACAATCGAGGAAATATTACTGTATCTTCAGCACCAATAATAGCTCTTGGCCGAAGTGCAAGGGTGTTGATGTCTTTTCCATTTCTATCCAGCACATACCTCTCGGCGATTAGTTTTGTGGCAGCGTAATTGTTAACAAGTCTGGTTGGAAGAGGATCAGTTTCCTTTACAAGGAATCGGTCCTGGAAGTTAAAATAGATGCTTGGAGTGGAGATAAAGACGAATTTTTTAACTCGATTGTTTGCAGATGCAGCCAATATGTTCCTGGTCACCTCAACATTTGCCTGGTAGAATGCATCATAGTTACCCCACGGCGATGACATAGCAGCACAATGAACGACGTAGTCAATCCCAGTTGTCACGTTGTGACAATATTCCTTGTCTAACAGATTGCCAGGCCTAAAATCGCAATTATTAGCTACCAATTCATCCTTCTTTCGTGACTGTCTGGACGCCGCCACGACGCTATATTTTTGAGGGTGTGATCCGAAATACTTTGCCACCCTTCCTCCAAGAAAGCCAGAACATCCTGTCACCAGTATAGCAGATCTCATGTTCGGTTCATATTTGTTCATCGAGTTCGCCCTCAGAAACAACCTCATAACAGTGCTCAGATCTGTAATTCCGGGAATCCCGTTCCCATTGAAGGCATAAATTGCGAACCGTGACGCTCATTGTGATAGTCAACAAGTTATATATTTTCTGCAATGACCAGTATGGACGTGCCACGAGCACTGGGAAACCTATTTCCATATACTGACCGTCTGAGGCATGTTGAATCGAGAACTGCGCCATATTATTACTCCATGCAACCAACATTGAAATCGTCTTTTGTCTGAACGAAAGTTGACCTGTTACGCGACATGTCATTGCATACAGCCTGGCTGAAAGACTAAGAGCAGATGAAATGGATTCCCTTTTATTGCGAACCGGATTGATATAAAAAGATTTGGGAAAATGCTCATACAATAACCTAATCATTCCGGAATAGGCCGGATTCTTGGACACAAATATCCGCTGCCCGCCGCGGTTAAACACATAATTGTGCCGCCTAATCGCGTCCGCATAGAAACGCATCATCCTTTCACCTGATCTTGTGTTACACAACCTATCTCGCACAAGCAAATTATGCTGATCGTCCAACTCCGGAAACAGGAAATGAAGATACACCGAACGGAATAAGTATATAAAAATATACTCATCCTCCTCGATGGCAAAAAAAGATGGGCTATGAATTCCTCTGATTTTTCTAAACAACGATTTTTCAAGATAAACCAAAGTTTGCCTTGAAGGATTTCCCGCAATCCGGTCAAAAGCCAGTAATTTACGGAAGAAGTATTTCTGAATTATCGAAGGTGCGAATACCAATTCGCCAAGGCTGAACGCAGTGAATTTTTCGGGATCACTACAAATTAAGTCCAAGAGATAAGTAGTTCCACTTCGTGGCAATCCAATGACGAAAATATTTCTTTCTACATTCAATTTTCGGTATGCTGGAAAAAACACATCATCAAGCCATAAAAAGACCCAATTAGCTAGTATTAGGGCAGCCATAAATGGAAATACCAGGAACAGGAAAATAATTCTGTTGAGCGACAGAAACCTCAAGCTGTCCGACGAAAGAGAAAATGAATTTTTGAGGAGGATAAATGACGTCCGAAAATCAAACATATTAATACCTGATTAATAGTCCGCCCAAGGCAAACCCGGCAGAAGTACCACACAAAAAAATTGAATCTCCGCGTTTAACTAGATTATTTTTAATGACCTCATCTAAAACCATGGGTATTGAAGCAGATATACAATTACCCTTTTCATGAAGATTCCCATGCCGCTTGCGTTCTTCAATGTTATACATGGTATAGAAGACATGCAATCCGACTCTACTTGCCTGATGTGGAATTATGTGGTCGACTCCGAAAATATCTACCGGTAGCTCACTGAAAAAATCATCGATAAAAGCCGGCAACTCCCTTTTTGTGAGCCTCAGAAGTTTTATACCATCCATTGAAAAGGAATGCAACTGAGGGTCATAGGGGTAATCCTTAAAAAAGAATTGTGTTCCTCCACCCTTTACTTCAGTAAAAGTAACTCCCTCTGAATAGGTATACATGCTATTGTGGATTGCTCCGGATTCTCCGGATTCATCAAACGCGATAATGGCGGCTGCGGCTCCATCTCCAAACAACGTAAGGGTCTCGCGATTTGCAGGATTTAGCCCTTTGGAAGCAATCTCGGAACAAACTATAGCGATGTACCGGAACTTGGAATTGTCAACTACGCGAGAGGCGTAATCTAATGCCGTAATAAACCCCAGGCAAGTTGTCTTAATATCGACGCAGGGAATATTCTTGGTGCAGCTTCCATTAAATTGACTTTTGATTATGCTCGCTTGATTTGGCAATGGGTAATCATACGTTGCTGAACCGCAAATTATCATTCCCAATTGGTCGATTTGAATCCCGGACGATACAAGCGCCGCAGCTATCGCTTCGGCTCCAAGACCGGCAATTGTTTCTGTTTTTGCATGGTATCGGTTCCCAACACCAGAATTGTTTACACTCCATCCAGTCGGCAATTCAAATTCTGCCTCGAGCATTTCAGACGTCACCTTATTCGATGGAAAACAAACTCCGGTTCCTACTATTCTAAATGGTCGCTTAACTCTCAAATTACTCATAGGAGTGATGTTTTCCTGGCTCTGACTTGTCCAAAAAATGCGACTAAAACCAGCGCAACGTGTATGCAGTTTAAAGCGAAAAGAATAAGGAGAGCTGTTGACGGCACACCAAACGAAATAAAGACTAAAGTGCCGAGGCAGAAGAACAGCAGCCACGTAATTATTCCCCAATATCTTCCCTCAGAAAGACCGCAAATTGAAATGGTACTGCCGAAAATAATCAGAAACAAGAAAGACAACCGTTGGTTATCCCATATCATTTCAACGTAAATGTAATAAAGCAACCAAACAAACAACAATAAACCACCAGCCCCGATCAAGGGATCACTCAATACAAACGCAGGCTTTCGACGCGTTGCAAAAGAAGGACTTCCAAAATTGAAATAGCGGAAAAATGGAATGTTATTAATCCAATACGGATTTTCAGATCTTATCGGTTCTCGAATTCCCAATTGAACTGGAACATCAATCAATTTCTCCTGAAACGTACCAAACAGCTTGTCCCATATAATAAATGTCCCTGCACAATTTTTACCTAGATACTCTGGATTTTTTCCGTGGTGAACTATGTGGTGCGCAGGGGTAACCATGAGATACTCAAATACGCCGGAGTTCCTAACCAAACGATTATGATTATAAAACTGAATAAAGTAGTGTACCGAGCCTACGACAACGAATTGCTCGACCGGAAACCCAAGTACACAAAGCGGTAAGAAAAATGGAAATGAGGTCAGTGAAGAATACCATGAATTACGGATACCCAGCGATAAACTAAAATGCTCACCCTGATGATGTACCTCATGCACGTTCCATAAAAAAGGGATTGCGTGATGTGCCCGATGATTCCAATAGTAACAAAGATCCCACAAGATAAAGGCACTCACCCATTGCACCGAAACAGGCAAAGCCTCAATCCATCCCAAAGAAAAATGATAGACAACATAAGCATATCCCATCACCTCTACACCCCTACCTACCCACATCAAAATATGGCCCGAGTTCAGGTTAAGAACAACTTCCTTCCATGGCAGGGGTTCTTTGAGTCTGAATCGCAAGACTACAAGCTCAATAATTACCATTGCATAAAGGATTGCAATACCAAACACTGAATGCATAACTCTTAAGTTAGGAACTTGCTCCCACGAAATCTCCTCATTAAGATAGCTGAAAACCAGTGAATTAGATATGGCATGTCATTTATTTCTTTGGGCATCTTGGTACCCCTTGATGGTGTTTCCCAAATTGCCTGGATCAGAAATGCAATAACTAACCTCACAATCAATAGCTTTTTCATATCTAGATTACATTTGGCTCAAGTAAAAATTGCATTTTATTCCGAATCCTGGTTAGTACGGATCATTCGGATAATAACAATTTTCAACCATTAGCCAAGTCACCAGAAAACCTTGTTGAATTTCTTTTACTTTTTGAAAGATTCACGGCAGTCGGGGAATCAACTATTCGCGACATTTGACATCGTTGGAAAGATTATTCAATACTATCAACTCATACGCGTAATTACCATGATCGACACCATAAACATGATCCTGATTCGAAAGTATGATTCAACGCCGTTGATGAATTCTGCCGGTGAATATGTTGACCACTGGCTAAAGGACAGGCGGAATTATGAAAAACTACAAACGGAATGTGACAAGATTTGGAATCACAGTATCGAGAACCCGACCTATAATACGGAAAGGCTTTCTCACCGGGCATTCGACATTGTCGTCGATATCGTGTTAAAAGGAACCTACTATACAACCCTTGCGGCAGGTAAAAACTGGATAGCGAAAAAACAACCCGGCACTTTTCTCAATATCGTTACTACGTATGCGTGGACCGGATCCGGTTACGTCGTTCCTTCAGCATGCAGCAAAGCGGGAGTCCTTGCTTTAACCAGATCGCTGGTAGTGGAGTGGGCGAAATACAGCATTCGCAGCAATGCCATAGCCCCTGGACCATTTCCCACGGAAGGTGCATGGAGCAGACTTTTGCCCGGGGATTTAGTCAAGAAATTTGATCCCGCACAACGTATTCCATTAAAACGCGTAGGCGAACACCAGGACTGGCGAACCTGGCGGCATACCTGATGTCTGACTTTTCTGCTTACATCAATGGGGAGGTGATCACAATTGATGGCGGAGAGTGGCTGCGGAACGGCGGCGAGTTCAGTCATCTGGAATTGATTCCCGAGGAGATGTGGGATAAACTTGAAAAAATGAGGGGCAAATAGTCGCTTAAGAAGTCCCCAAAAAACGATAGCATTTCCTGGCCGAAAAATAACAAACGACTATTCACTGTTCTTTTGTCTCAAAAACGCTGAGGGTGTCTGTTTGAATTTCTCCTTAAAGCATTTTGAGAAATATGACAAATTATTAAACCCAACCTGATAAGCGACGTCGGCTACGTTCCCAACGCGTTGCTCCAGCAATGACGCGGCGCGCTCAAGGCGAATACCTCTTACGAGGTCATTGGGTGGATGTCCAGTTAATGCCTTCAACTTGCGATAGAGTTGTACCGTGCTCATGGAAACTTCATCCGCCAGCAACTCAACGCTGAATAAAGGATCTGCAATGTGCACTTCAATGATTTCCATCACCTTACGAATAAACCGGTCGTCAAGCGAGGTCCCTTTGATATCAGACGGCTTGAGAACCAACGGAGATGAGAAGAGCTTTCGCAATTTCGTCCGCGATTCAATAAGGTTATGGATTCTTATCAGAACCTCAGACACATTAAAAGGTTTTGACAGGTAATCATCCGCACCCGTATTAAGTCCCTCGAGCTTTGTCTCAACATCCGCCTTAGCGGTTAGTAGAATGAGGGGAATATGACACGTCTTTTCATTTTCTCTGATTCGTTTACACAATTCAAGGCCATCCATTTTCGGCATCATCAAATCGGTGAGAATCAAATCAGGCACCTCACTTTGCGCCAGCAAAAGGCCCTCATGACCATTGGATGCTTCCAGAACATTGTACTTATCACAAAGAGACTTTGTCAGGTAATCTCTCAATTCTGTGTTATCCTCGATGACGAGGATCGTAGACAAGACTTCAATATGCGCTTGAGGTCTGGAGGTTAACGTGTCAACGTAGTAAACAGGCGCATTATACCGATCTGGTATAGGTGACCGTTCGCCCTCCGTGATCATTTCTTGCTGCGTCAGGTGCTCCTTCCCCATTGGAATCCTCACGGTAAAACAACTCCCCTTACCGGGTTCGCTCGACACCGCTACCGTCCCGTGATGAAGCTCGGTGATTTCCCTTACGAGTGAAAGGCCTATGCCGAACCCTTCATACTCTCGAAGGCTGGACTCATCAATTTGATAGAAGCGATCAAAAATCTGGTCGATCTCATTCACAGACATACCAATTCCAGAATCCGAAACGTCAATCCTGGCATTTTCATTTTCCACGGTCATCACGACCCCGATACTTCCCCCGGAGGGGGTAAACTTAAAGGCGTTGGAAAGCAGATTAACCACTATCTTCTCGATTTTATCGGGATCAAACCAGAGTTCAATTGCCGATGACGAAATCACCTCAAAATGAATATCCCGCGACTGGGCCATAGAAGCAAACTGGCTGGAAATTGCCTGGATAAATTCATTCAAATTGCCATAGATCGCCCTGAGCTTCATGCTGCCTGCCTCTATCCTTGAAAGATCAAGGAGCTGGTTTACCAGATCAAGCAAGCGGGTCGCATTGCGGTGCATGCTCGTAAATTCTGCCCGCTCATCCGGTGCGATGGATTTGGACAATCGTCTTTGCAATGGCGCCAGCAGGAGTGTGAGCGGCGTACGGAATTCATGAGATATATTGGCAAAGAATCGTGACTTTAGGATATCAAGCTCATGGTACTTATCTGTTTCCAGTTGACTAAGCTTGATTTCATTCTTTAGCCTTTCGCGCCTCAGCGTTTCATTCCTCACTGTGATAACAATCAAAACAAAAATGAGACCGTAAAATACATAAGCCCACCATGTTTGCCACCAGGGCGGAAGAACGACAAAGGCATAGGTTATAGGTTGGCTCCAAACACCCTCACCGCCTCTTGCCCTCAACTTGAACGTGTAAGCGCCCGCATCGATATTCCCAAACGACGCAGACGTTGCTTTGGTAACAGGACTCCAGGCTTTGTCGTAACCTTCAAGTATGTATTGATATCGAACGAATGAATTTATGCCCGTATCCCTAACACCAAAATAAAAGCTGACTTGATTATGGCGGTAAGGAAGCACAAGGTTTTTCGGGACAGGATAAAACGGTGTAATGGAATCAAAGTTAATATCGCCGAAGGACTCTTGAATTCTAAGCCTCTCGTCAGTCGGCAAAAGATTTCCGAACGCCAGTGCCTCCTGCTGCGCTGCAACGGTACTGTCTAACGGTGATTGCGCAAGACTATACCACGGAAGCGTTGTTTCATCAATTTGTATGGATTGGATATACGCCTGGAGTGGATTGGTATTACTGCTGATCGCCTGCCCCTCAAACCGAATTACCTTATTGTCCCCGCAGGCACTCCATATCACGTTTGTGTCTTCCCCTCCTCCACCCGGCAAACCCACCTTTGTAACACACATGCCATTGAAGTTCACACTTCTGACTGGGTACCCGGTTTCCCTATTGTATATTTCCCACACGGGCATATAATCATCAAGTTTGGCATTGCTGACGCCAAGCAGACCCGCAGCTGTTATCTCTCCATGTGATGAACTTCTGAATTTTAGCCCACACAATCCAAGGTTGGTCCCGATCCAAATTACGCCGTATCCATCCTCTACAATATCATAGGCTACATCGTTAGGCAGCCCCTCACGCGTGCTGAACGTCACAAAGGTAGTTCCGTCGTATCGGCATAGACCACTCCCCGTGCCCAGCCAAAGATTTCCACTTTTATCTTCAATGAGGCTCCAGACTACATTGCTGGGCAATCCCTGTTCTGTCGTGAACGTGGTGAAACTCCTTCCATCGTAGCGACTTATCCCGCCGCCGTTTGTGGCAAACCAAAGGTTGCCGGTCTTGTCTTCGACAATATTTCTTACGTCATTGTGCCCCAGGCCCTGGGTGGTCGTAAACGTCGTTATCTTTTTTCCATCGAATCTGCTTACGCCTCCTCCATTCGTTCCGAACCATATGTATCCTTGCTGGTCTTCATGGATGCACATTACAGCATTGTTTGCCAGGCCATGTTCAGTAGTTAAGGTATAGAAACTTAAACCATCAAAGCAGCTAACGCCGCCGCCATACGTACCGAACCACATGTTGCCATGTCCGTCTTCAGCGGCGCACCAGACGAAGTTGGACGCTAGCCCCTGACGCACATTATAGGTAGAGAAGGTCTTTCCATTGTAACGACTGATACCGCCCCCATTGGTACCAAACCATAGCACGCCATTGCTGTCCTCCGTGATACACCGCACCGCATCGTAGGCCAGCCCCTGGTCAGTTCCAAATATTGTAAAACTTTCGCCATCGTAACGACTTACTCCTCCGCCCTCGGTACCGAACCAAAGGTTTCCGTGTTTATCTTCTGTGATGCTTCTCAAAGCATCGTGCGCAAGACCCTGTTTGGTTGTTAGCGTAATGAATTCCCTGCCGTCTTTTGCGTCCGGATCGAATCGGGTAATTCCTCCGCCATCCGTACCAAACCAAAGGATACCACGACTGTCTTCAAAAATTGCCTTAATTGTATTGCTCAATGAACCTGGCCCGATCCTTATCGACTCAAAACGGCGACCGTCATAACGACTTAAGCCCGCTTCAGTGCCAAACCAGATGTCACCATGTTGATCCTGACCGATACTCCACACCACATTTTGCACCAACCCCTCATGCGTTGTTAAGGTGACAAGCTCTTCTCCGTCATAGCGGCTCACGCCTTTGTTGGTTCCAAACCAAAGGTTTCCTGCGTTATCTTCCAGGATACTCCAGACAGTATTGCTGGCCAATCCATCATCTATCGTGAAGGTTTCAAAACTGGTTCCATCAAAGCGCGAAACCCCTCCGCCAAAGGTTCCAAACCAAAGATTCCCACGGCTATCCTCCAATGCGCTCCATACCACATTGTGACCCAAACCGTGCGTTGTCGTAAGCGTTTTGAAACTGATACCGTCATATCTTGTGATACCTCCGCCTGTCCCGAACCAAAGATTCCCGTCGTGGTCCTCCGTAATTGTCCTTACCGTATTATGTGCTAATCCATGACGGGTGGTGAACGTTGTAAAATTCATTCCATCGTAGCGGCTAACGCCTCCGCCTGCCGTACCAAACCAAAGATTCCCCATTCTATCCCGCCATCCGGAGGAGATGACACTCAAGCCAAGTCCGTGGTCTGTATTGTACGTAGTAAAATTCGCGCCTGCCATTTCAGCCGTGACCGACAGCGGTGGCTCAAAATTCCTTAATTCACCATCTTCGCCGCGAAAAACATCTGCATCGTAAATCGATTTGGGCACTTGAATTCTTATCCCAAGTGATGGCCCCGTCGAGTCAACCTTCGGAGGGGGAGTATCCATTAAGAAAATAGAAGCAGCGGGCCGGTTTGATATCTGCTTCGCGTAAGTCTCGGCATTATTTCTTTTGTCCTGGGCACACCCTAAGACTAATAGGACAATAACTACGCATTGATAATCGATTTTCATTTTGGTCCTGCCAAGTCTCAGGCGCCATGACGAGATCGGCCGTCATCTTTGTAAAAGATAAGACTAAGTTTCCAAAACGCAAAAGGGAAGACAACATCGTTGACTTCTACGACCCTGCGACTAGAATGCCATCGTTTGAAATTTCGAATTGACGGATTAAATAGACAGAATAGTCCCTCCGACCATGCATAGGCATACATGGCCTGGAAGGCCTCATGCCGCCCAGTTCCTTCTTTTGTGTCTCAGTTAACGTTCGTATACCGGAAGTCCCCTAAGGGATACCAGCTCCAGTGGCAGGTAAAATTCATCCACCCCGATAGACACGTCCCAGGGGACAAATTTTTCAGGAAGAAGTGGGTTTTCCTTGCTGATTCTAATCAGCCGCTCAATATCTACAGTGCTCATGCGGATTAATTTATTGTTCGTAAAAACAAATCTACCGGTGCCTGACGATTCCAGAGACATGCGTGAGGAAGTTCACCACAACTTCCGTCCGTCGTTAGCAGAGATCATTCAAAACCTGACATTTTTGAGTGCGTTTAAACTGACTGCTCCGCTAATGATGCAATCCTGAATGAGATGAAGTTTACCATCTCGACAAGCTCAGAGCGCCGCCGCGGCCGGTCGGCTGACGCAATTCTGCTAGGATTTGAATGATTAGGGTTAACTGCATCCTAATACTTAAACCGATATTTGAACTACGCATTCTTGCGCTGACCGGGCGAATAACACGAACCAAACCATGATAGAAATTTTGAATCTATTGCTTCTCCGGAAGTACGCGTCTCCTCCACTAATGGAAATGTCAGGCGATTTTATCGACCGTTGGCTGAAGGCCCGCAGGAATTATGAAAGACTTCAGCGCGAATGCGCGAAAATATGGAACCACTGTAGCGGTGACCCGAATTATGACACGGAACGTGCCTTCCAGGTGCTGGGCAGAAGGTTCATAGGTGTATGCCGACAGGAAATGAAACTGACGCCAAACCATGGTACCGGCAATGCAAATAAGCGAAGACCATGAACCACCTATTACCTGGCCAACGCATTTCATTTAACAAATTCAGGCTATGGAAAAATCAATAAAGCAAATCTCATCCTACTGGATTTTACTTTTGCTCCTTTTCTCCTGTGAAATAGAGGATGATTTCGGAAAACCGGACTATTCAGCGTATCTCGGAACTGAACTGTATTCCGCTACTTCTTACATCCAAAAAATATATTGGTCGGAAGCCACAAATGAAATTATTGTGGCAGCTGACAATGGTATTACTGCCATTGACATCGTCACAAAAGAGAAACGGCAAATCCCGGGCAGCACTCCAGGTTATTTAAGTTGGCTTGAAGGAAACTTGCTCTACTACATTGATTATGAGGGAAGGCTTATGTCCATCAATATTATCAGTTCAGAAAAAAAGCAAACAGCAGTTGATAGCATTTCAATATCCTACAACGCTACACCATTCACATCCGCCTACTTTGCTTTTGAGAAATACAGGCCATCGGATGAGGAATACGATCCTGCCCTCTTCTTGTACGAGTTCGAAACGAAAAAAGAGACTTTTATTACGAACGGAAGACCAATTACCTTTTCGCCTGAAGGGAATAAGTTGCTTTTTGCTCAAACTGACAATTCTGGTTACAACAAATATTTCCACTACGATATTGCTACAAAGTCCATCACTCCTATTCAACTCTCCGATCCATATTATGGTGACAAGACTTTTGTATGGACGCCAAATGGAATTCAATTTTACTACCCAAACTACCCACTAGTCATTCTGTACAACATGTCTACAGATATGCAAATAGGACAATGGGAAAGCCTCGCTACACCAAATCGTGGGCTAATTTCTAATTCCGGAAACAAACTGCTTGTCCAAAAAGAAAAATGCTCCAACCCTTATTATAGCAGTGGCTGCTACGAAACAAAAGAATACTATTCGGTGATTGATGTTACGCTCAATTCAGAAACTGAAATGGTGTATGGAAACAACCTATACATTTATCAAGTGCTCTTTTTGGGATCTGAAGAAAACAATATTGCATACATTAAAGACAACCAAGTTTACCTGGCAGAAAAACCTGAATAATAACTTCTCTTATGGAACTCCTCATCAATACGAACGCGCAATATTATTCTTTGTTTTACATGCTTGCTTTCGTTGTGAGCTTTTTCCTTCTCATCGCGGAGGGCAGAAAACGCAAGCTTCCTCAGCTCCCCTGGCTTCTTGTAATTACCGCAGGATATATCTTCTTCGTCTTTGGCTGCCGGATTGTAACGCTCTCTCCGGACGATTGGACTACGTTGTTACAAAACAAATCGCTTGACCATGCCACTGGCCTGGTAATGCTTGGAGGACTTCTCTTTAGCATTCCCGCTATCTTCATCACGAAGCGCCTTATGGGCTTAAAAGCAACGGCACTTGATGCTTATGCCTTTATTCTTCCTGTGGGGATGTTCCTGCAACGTATAGGTTGTTTTTTGAATGGTTGCTGCTTTGGCACCGCAACTAACTCGGGTGCTGGGGTACAGTATGGTCGAGAGGCTCTTCCATTCAAACTTCAATACATGGAGGGTGTTATCCCAGCGACAGCAGTTCATTCACTTGGTTTGCATCCTGTACAACTCTATGAATCAGCAGGCTGCCTGATGGCTGTTGTACTCCTTTGGAATATACAAAAAAAATTCAAGCATAGCGGAACACTGTTCTATCTGTCAGGATTATTCTACTACCTGGTTCGATTGTTCACTGAATTTTTCCGCGACCAACAGGCTCATGCAATCAATACGCCCGTTTGGCATCACCTGAATACCATCCAATGGGCGATGGTTACAATGATTATGTTTTCTGGCATTATTATTTATTTTAACGAAAGAAAGCCCATCCGCGTCTCAACCCAGGCTAAGTCCTGCGCTTCTTTATTACAGTGTAGTCTTTATTTCTTATGTCTCACCATTGCTTTCTTATCAACATCCAAATGGCTAGGTTTTTCCGAAATAGCTGTAGTGTATATTGTTATTTTTTCTACCGGCGCCTTTATGGTTGCTGAACTTTTCAAATCGGTAACTGTACCCAACTACCGCATGGCTTCGTTGGGCCTAATGGGTATTGCTTTTGTCCTGATGAGTCAAACGTATCCCGAGCAAGCTGACAGCGACAGTACTAAAATTGCGTACAACACAATCAGCATTGGTGGCTTGCTGGGAAGCCAAACTTTAACAAACGAGGATTGCAATAGTCATGAGGATTACACCCACAAATATAGACTGGCGGCTGTAGGCTTTTCTAGGACATTAGAAACAGCGAAGGCTGAAAGTTTCACATTTGGCCTTAATGCCTATACAGGTATTCACGATGAATATGCTACAGGAACTATCGTTTCCGACCGTCCTGCACTACATTCCTACGGATTTAACCCTTTTATTCAGGTTGATCATCGCAGATTTGCAGTGGGCACTGGCATCCATGTAGGCGATATGTCGCACATTGGAAAACCACAACAAGGAACATCAATTAAGCGGTATTGGCTATATCCACAATTTTATATGCGATTTGGAAATCTTAACCGGGTCTTTGGAGAGATCAGCTGGGCTAGAAATTTTCCAAGCAGCTTTCCAGGCGCATATCTCCAGGCAAGCATGGGCTTTGGTTTGAATCCTAATAAATTAAATAGCGGCATGGTTAGAATCGGCACATCAAGTTCAACGGGAATATTTCTTTCTTCCAGTATTCCTGCCGGTGAAAATTTTGTCGTTGAACCTTATTTGGGCTTCTTAGGCTCAATCATATTAAAACAAGAAGATATAGCTGGCTATGAAAACAATAAAGGCGTTCTAGGATCAATAAGTGTGCATTACAAATTCAACAAAAAAAACCGGCCGTAATGACTCCGCAAGCACTCACGGGGTCCGCGCTCCCCAACCTCATACGACTTCTTTCCTCATACGGAATAGACAAATCACGCTGGTCAAAGCTACCTGCATTACTACTTTGGAGCACTTTGCTGACACCCCTATACTTCCTGGAGAAAATCACATTTTTATTTATTCAAAAACTTCCTATTCACCCGGAACCCATATTTATTATTGGTCACTGGCGGAGCGGCACGACCTATCTCCATTACTTGTTGGCCAATGACAAGCAATTTGGAGTTTGTTCGAATGTCGACGCTTTCGTTCCGGGCGCCTTATTTATTGGCAGGCGGATCAGTCGCAAAGTAATGGCGTGGCGCCTTCCAAAGACCCGGCCAATGGACGACGTAAAGCTTGATGCTGATGCACCCCAGGAGGATGAATTTGCCATGATGCTCCTCACACCCTATTCATTCTATCATGGTTTTGTATTTCCCCGGTCACTGGAAAAGTTGTTCTTCACTTACGCCGTACTTGACCCAGGCAATGTTCCGTTGATTTACAACTGGACCCAGTGTTACTACCAATACCTCCGTAAAGTTAGTTACCGACAGAAAAGCAGAAGGTTGTTGCTTAAAAACCCAGTGAACACAACCCGGATAAAATACCTGACCAGGATATTTCCAAAAGCTAAATTCATTTACCTGCACCGCGATCCGGCAGAAGTCAAACAATCTACACTTCGAATGTTCCAAGCAATGATACAGGTTAACAACCTGCAATCATTCGATGAGCGTCAATTGACTCAGCACATTGAATTGTTTCATAACACATTGGTGAAGGAATACGAAGCTCAACGACAATATATCGATCCTGATAATCTTATTGAAATCAATTATGAGGATCTCATCACTGCACCGCTTCAGACGGCAAAAAGTATTTATAAAGCATTGAAAATACCAGGGTTTGAAGCAAGTCAATCAGCCTTTGAACAATTTATTCAAGAACAGAAAAATTACAAACCTCACCAGTATTCATACAGTGCTGTATAAATCGTAACCCATGGGAATCCGCATTACACACATGAGTAGCATTTTTAATCGACTTAATTACTATTCCGATACAGTAATCAGTTTAGCGACCCAGGCGCTCACTCCAATCCTTCTTAATG
>JAOUDZ010000019.1 GCA_029858965.1 Cyclobacteriaceae bacterium | reverse complement strand
GACATCCCTTAAAATCACCCCCGTATTCACGGTATCAACTTTCTTCCGATTGTATTCGCAAAACAGTGCGAACTATTTCCATCCATACAAAGCGCATGACATTTCGCAGGCTTTCTATACGTCGGACTACGACTTGTCAAAATTCTACTCAATCAAACCCGGCTTGAGCTTTCGGTATGCGCCTTTCAACCGAAAGCGCAGACGAACATTTAACGCGGTTGAATTGCGCTATGCGTTTTACAGGCGTTCTGATGGATTGGAAGCCCACATGGCAACCTTATTTATTAATTATAGTTTGGAGAAGAAAAAAGAATAAAAAGAAAATATTCCAGGAAGGTGTTACTTTTAGTGCCTTAAAGTAAACAAGTAAGAGGAATGAAGTGTAACGTCCTGCTATTTACCGGACATTTAATTGACCCAATTGACCGCAAAAGCGAGCGATTTCCTTTTGGACTGATACAAAAAGTACAGCATACTATTGAAGAAGCTCTTGATGAGCTGGAATTAGCGTCTCCAACAGTTGCCGTTTCCAGTCTCGCTGCAGGGGGTGACATGATCTTTGCGGAAGGCGTACTGAAGCGAAAAATTCCATTGGTTATATTCATTCCGTTTGAGCAAGAGATGTTTCTTGCAGCTTCAGTGAAATACGTTAAGGGCATTCCCGGTGAGGATCCGAAAGAATGGGAAGACCATTTTCACTATGTGTTGTCTCAGGCGGCCGAGGTTCACGAGCTTGAATGCACCGATGAGTTGAGTGTCTGTTACGCTTCTTGCAATGAAGCGATGCTGAATTATGCGCTGGAACATTCAAACCTTGAACCAAAAAAAGTATTAGCCCTTGCGTTGATGAATAATTCAACGGGCACGGAAACAGGGGGAACTGCGGATTTTGTAAACAGCATGCATGCAAGAGGGATAATGATAAAGAAGATCTGGCCGGGGTAAAATGCTGCCGCTGCTATCACTTTAATCGTAGATTTGATTTTGCACCCATCTTTTATGGTATTCAGTTATTTCTTTTGTTTCGTTCACAATAGACATACCACTTCCTTATATTTAGCAGCTAAGCGGTCGTCTGGACAATCAGTTCGATAGGGTTTTGTAACTTCTGATCGGACGCTAGCAGCGTTTGGTGATCATGCAGAAGCAGTTTCTATTTGGTGTTATATTAGGCAGTTGAGAAATAAATCTACTATTTTGCTGATTACATCCATGTTGATTTATGGATTCAGGATATAGCCTTCAAGCTGAGGCGAGTGAAAGCCTTTAAATGCGATGAGGGCAAAAGCCCCAGGCTTTTTAAGTTCGATGGGAAAGGTTTTATAAGAAATTTTTAGAAAACTAATTTATCTTTTTGATTTTTAGGCTACGCACACCGTTCTGCCGTGAGCTAAATAATCTGAAACCAAGGACATAACATAAATAAACGCATATTTTAAACGATGAGCGATATCTCGCAGCTGGAGAATCTTATACAACTTGGCCACTACGCCGAAGCCCGAACGCGTGCGCAGGATTTGTTGCACAATGGCGCGGATTTGCGGGTGAAACAACTCTATGCATTATCCTTGTCCAAGTCAGGTGTGCCAGAGGCGGCTCAGGAGTATTTGGAAACGATCATTCGTGACCATCCCGATGATCCGGAAACGATGGGTATTCTGGGAAGTATTTATAAGGAATTGTTCAAAAAAAATCAAAGCTCGAAATATGCAATTCTCGCCCGCGATACATACGACAAGAACTTCCAGTTAACAAAAAGCTATTATACGGGTATAAATGCAGCATCCATGTCTGTGCTGGCGGGACAATCCAGGAGAGGGAAGGAAATTGCACAGGAAGTTCTGTCCGTACTGAAGGATCCTGAAAATGATTTTTGGGAAGCGGCTACACAGGCGGAGGCTTATCTGCTCCTGAAAGAGCGACCAAAAGCTGTTGAGGCCTACCTGCATGCCCGCAAATTGGCGGTTACGGATTGGGGAAAGATCAATTCTGTGTACAACCAATTGTGGTTGTTGAAGCATTATCTACCGGTGCCAAATGAAGTTATTAAGGCCTTTAGTCCTCCCGTTGTAGTCGCCTTCGTCGGGCATATGATTGATCACCCTAATCGATCTCACAAACGGTTTCCACCGGAGATAGAGACAAATGTAAAGATCGCCCTGTTAAACGCGCTTCGTACGTTGAATGCTAAGATTGGCTACTGTTCCCTTGCATGTGGCGGGGATATACTCTTCGCCGAAGCAATGGAAGAGGTTGGCGGAGAATTAAATCTCTTCCTGCCTTTCAAACAATCGGATTTCATTGATGTGAGCGTGCGATTTGCAGGGGAACATTGGGTTGAGCGTTTTACACGACTGGTTAATAAATATCCGGTGACCTATCTTACCCAGGAAGCATACGAAGGACATGCTGACCTTTTCTTGCTGCAGACCAGCATAATTTTCGGACTGTCTGTGCTGCGGAGCCTTGGGAACCATGAGGAGCCTACACTCATAAGTGTTTTATCCGAACGGGATCGGAAAAGAAAAATGGGAGGTACACGCGATACCGTGGCTTTGTGGCCTTTCCAAAAAAACCATGTTACTGTCAATCCGGATGTATTTCTGAACGATGCGCCGGAAATAACCCCGGAACAACCACTGCCATTGCAGCCGGTTTCTGACCGCCCTGTACTTTATTTTGTATGCTGCGATTTTTCTTCTGATAATAAACTAAACACAGCACTCTTATCAGAAATGGAAACATCCTCACTTCCGCCTGTCGTACTCGATATGCGTGAAGATTATATGGTTGCCGGATTTAAGACGCTTTTCAGTGCGATCGAGTTTTGTGAAGTTGTTTCTAAAACCTTGACGAAGCCTTTTCAAAAAACGGTAACCGTGCGGATCAGTATGCATGTAGGCCCCTTGCGAATTAATGCCGGAGAGACAAAGCAAAAATTATCTGGAGATGCCATCGAAATCGTTGAACGGCTCCATAAACTTGCACTGCCCGGATCAATCCATGCAACGGGGATCGTGGCAGCCATCCTCGCGCTGGAGGGTAAGAAATACACCTTTGATTATGTTGATACGTTGCCTGTTCCGGGAAATGCCAAGGCCCTGGATGTTTTCAAAGTGCACAAGCATCATGTCGTCGCCAGTTGATCCAGTGTACTTGTTAATTAATTGAAGATGTTATTTTATGGCTCGAATTCACCTTAGCCTTCCTGATAAATTTCTTTTTAGAACTGAAATTCCCGTACGCGCTTCCGATATAAATTATGGAGGACATGTGGGCAATGATACCATGCTAACGTTGCTCCAAGAAGCACGTGTGCAGTTTTACCGTTCTCTTGGCTTTACCAATGAAGTTAGTATTGAAGGAACCGTAGGTCATATCATTAGCGACGCCGCTGTTATTTACAAAGCGGAATCTTTTCTGGGAGATGTGCTTGTTGTCCAACTTGCGCCAATTGATTTTACTAAGTATGGTTTCGATATACTGTATCTCGTTACCAATAAAGAAACAGAAAAAGAAGTGGCCCGCGGCAAGACTGGTATTGTATGCTTTGATTACGCGAAAAGCAAGATAGCCAGCATACCGGGATCCTTGCTGGCGAAACTAACATAACAAACTATAAAAATTACTGCCATGTCAATTACACTGAAAATGGCCCAGGAGCAAGTTGATCAATGGATCAAAACCAAGGGTGTGCGCTATTTTAATGAACTTACAAACATGGCCATGCTAACGGAGGAGGTGGGTGAGGTGGCCAGAGTTATCGCCAGGCAATATGGTGAGCAATCTGAAAAAGAATCGGACAAGGATAAGGATCTCGGTGATGAACTGGCAGACGTGCTGTGGGTATTGATTTGTCTTGCCAACCAGACTGGGATTGACCTTACATTGGCTTTCCAAAAAAACCTTGAAAAGAAAAATACTCGGGATATAAACCGGCACGGTCAAAATCCGAAGCTTTCATGAGAAAAATATGGTTGGCTGTGTTTATGCTTGCACCAAGCCTCGCCTGAAGAGCAGGAAGGGATCTGGCCAGGCCAACGGTTATAATTCCAGGGCACCATTTTTCAACATGGGTACTACATTATACTGATCGGGCGTCAGGCAAAAGCGGATGTCCTTGTGAATATTCAATTTGGCAAGGCGCATTACATGACTGGAGTTCTTTAGAAATCCTTCTAAATCGTCCATCGCCAAAGTATACAGATGTTGTGCTGCCAGCGGAGCATCACAATCCGAATGGATTTGATCCTTGAGCATTTCAACTACCGCACCGGCGAAAATTGTGTCTTCCAAATTTACTTTGCCTTTCCATCCGGCGCAAACAACCAATACATTGTTATCCCCTCTTGCTAAATAGTCCGTCACCGCGGAAAGATTGAGAAAAGATCCGATAATAATTTCTTTTGCACCCTCAGATTTTGCAATGGCCTGTGTTCCGTTTGTCGTGGTAAATGCAATTTTAGCTCCCTTTAATTTTTCGTCCATGTACTCGAAAGGTGAGTTGCCAAGATCAAACCCTTCAACCTTTTTTCCATCGCGCTCTCCCGCAGTTACGTATTGTTGTTCCTTCATTGCCATACAATCCTCTAACTTAGCGAAAGGAGTAATACTTTTAATCCCATGGGCAAACGCTGTAGTCATACACGAGGTGGCACGCAGGATATCGACTACGACAACGGTTTTATCCTGTACCGGATAGAGATGCATCAGATCAGGACTAAGACAAACATCAATGGCGCGCATATTTTACTTTAGCATTATGGATGAACCAACATTCAACCGGCAGAAATAACCGCCATCATGGATCAGTTTAGATTAGCGGGAGTTTGTTTACCTGTGCTTTGATCGACCGGCCACGCACATCAATAAAGATTTCACTACCGGGACTAACATAATCCATGGTTACATACCCCATCCCGATGCCGACACCCAGCACCGGAGACATTGTTCCGGAAGTTACCTTACCGATATCGGTTCCCATCGCATTTTTGATCTTATAATCGTGGCGAGGAATGCCTTTGTCTAGCATTTTGAAGGCAACCAGCTTTCGCTTTATACCTTCTTCTTTTTGCTTTTTGAGGTTCGCAGCGTTTGTAAAATCTTTCGTGAACTTTGTTATCCATCCCAGGCCGGCCTCCAGCGGAGAAGTGGTATCGTCGATGTCATTTCCATACAAACAGAAACCCATCTCCAGGCGCAACGTATCCCGCGCGCCCAAGCCTATAGGTTTGATTTCATGCGCCTTGCCTGCTTCAAAGATAGCGTTCCACAATTTTTCTGCGTATTGCCTGTTCACATAAAGCTCAAAGCCACCAGCGCCACTATAGCCAGTATTGGAAATCACGCAATCCGGAATGCCGGCAATTTCACCGATGGTAAAATGATAGTATTTGATTGCAGAAAGATCTGTTTTGGTTAGGGCCTGAAGCACTGCCGTCGCCATCGGCCCTTGTACTGCAAAAAGACACGTTTCATTGGAAATATTCTTCATGTCCACACCTTTGGTGTTGAACTTGCTGATCCAATTCCAGTCCTTTTCAATGTTTCCCGCATTGACCACCAGCAGGTAGTCATTATCTTTAATCTTATATACCAAAAGGTCATCCACAATCCCACCGGTTTCATTTGGCAGACAGGAATATTGTGCCTGCCCTTCTGCTAATTTCGAGGCATCGTTGCTGGTCACACGCTGAATGAGATCAAGTGCATCAGGTCCTTTTAGCGTGAACTCTCCCATATGGGAGACATCAAAAATACCAACACCTTTCCGCACAGTCATGTGTTCTTCAATATCAGAGGAATACCGCACGGGCATGTTAAAGCCGGCAAAGGGGGCCATCTTGGCGCCCAATTTTATATGCAGATCATTAAGGGGTACCAACTTTATTTCCATGAGACATTATTTTGCGTGCACAAAGGTAAAAGATTTCTTAAAGGCAACGGAATAAATAGCCTTTGGTGCATGCCGCGATAAACCCTGGTTTGATGGGTGCACATCTTTTATCATGGATTGGTCAGCGCTGATAGAGAAATCGGGGTTTATCCATGGTCCGGCATACTTTGGACAGGGCCTTTTATTTGGTACAGCATATGGATTAGTGTATAAGAAAATAGCGCTTCACTGTACCATGCTATCATCGACAACGCCACGTTCGCCTCTTGGTGAATGTATCTACTTTTTATTCCTGTTTAAGAAGTAAATCCGGCCCCTAGTTTATGTCGGTAGCCCTTTCTATAGCTTCATAAATTTCCGCTCTTACTTTCTTTACCTTCACCATTTCGTTCTCCAAATATTCTTTGGCCTGTTCTTCTCCGAGACTGTCGGGCAAAGGGTTGAAATTGCGCATCCAAACCATCATGCCTTCGCTGGCAGAATCGAGTTTCAAGATCAGGTCTTCAATCGCCTCTTTCTTATCCGCTGGCATTGCCGGGGTATCGGTAATCCGGGTTTTGAGCGCTTCTTTTAATTTATATAAGTCATTCATTTTGGGCATCACTTCATCGTGTACGGTCATGACTTCGTCATACAAGGCCTGGTTTTCTCCCGTTTCAATGGCTTCATCAGAACCGTGATCATGCTCATCGTGATTGTGCGAACGCTGTCCGCAACTCCAGGTAACAATGAGCAGGATAATGAAGAGAACTTTTTGTATTATTGCTTTCATCAGGTCAGTTTTTTTTTACAAAGGTAGGCATTACTTCCTTTGCTTGCTTTTGTTGGGCCTCCAACTGCTTGTGCAAAACAGGAATGGTTGCAAAGCCAGCCAACACTAACAACCATTAGTTTCTGAAAATATTTTATCAAAGAAGGCTTCCATAGTTGCAATTCGAATAAAAAATATTTTCCTTTGGAACCTTCAACTGCAGATATGAAAATCGGTAGCACATCTTTTTACTTTTATTACTTCTTTTTTAGTACCCGAGCGGGACTTTAAGAGTGATGTGTTGTTGACTAAACGATAACGAAAACCTCAGAAAAGTCCCGGAAAACCGGGACTTTTTGCTTTTATAGACATTTCAAAAATGGCAAAGAAAAAGAAACCACGTATTGCAATCCAGGGTATCGCTACCAGCTTTCACGAAATAGCGGCACTCACCTATTTCCGGGAGCCTGTTGAAACGATAGCGTGTCTATCCTTTCATCAGTTATGTGAAAGCTTACAGAACGGAAAGGCTGATGCGGCAGTTATGGCCATTGAAAACTCAATTGCTGGAAGTATTCTGCCGAACTATTTCCTTTTGCAGGAGTATCATTTCAGCATAGTAGGCGAAATTTATTTGCCCATTCACATGCATTTGTTGGTTCTCCCGGGTGTAAAGTTGAATGACATCAAAGTTATTGAATCCCACCCCATGGCCATTCGGCAGTGTGCTGAGTATTTGCAAGCGCTGCCCGGTGTCGAGATCCGGGAAAGTGATGATACAGCGCTTTCAGCAAAGCGCGTCAAAGAATTGAAGCTGAAAAATACGGCCGCCATTGCCAATGAGTATTCTGCGAAAAAGTATGGCCTCCAGGTTTTGGAAAAGCGAATTGAAACGCATAAAAAGAACTTTACCCGCTTTCTGATTCTGACGAAGCGCGGGAATGGCAAAACGGAAAGCAATAAGGCGTCGTTGTGTTTCGAGGTGGCCAACGAGGTTGGAAGCCTTGCTGACGCGCTGATGACATTAAAAAATAACAGCATCAACCTGACCAAAATACAATCTATTCCGATCATTGGAAAGCCAAGCGAATATTCAATTCATATCGACGTTGAATGGAGGCGAAGAAAGAACTATGACGATGCAATGCACGCTGTGCTAAGACAGGTGAAGAATTTGAATGTATTGGGGGAGTATAAAAAGGGGAAAATAGAGTATAAATAGATGTACGTCTATAAGGACTCCGGAATATTAATAGAGAACAATGATAAAGACAGCAAACAGAATCTCAAACGTGGAAGAATACTATTTCAGCAGAAAACTTGCTGAGGTCAGAGGCCTGGATTCGCCAACGCTCAGGGTTATAAACCTGGGTATTGGAAGTCCTGACCTGGCTCCTTCCGCTTCAACGATTGATGCGTTGACGGTTTCGGCAAGCAATCCGGCCAACCACGGGTATCAGAGTTACAAAGGTATTCCGCAGCTGCGGAAAGGTATTGCTGATTTTTACAGGAAATTTTACCAGGTTTCAATTGACCCTGAGCATATGGTCCTTCCATTAATGGGTTCAAAAGAGGGCATTATGCACATTATGATGGCTTTTGTGAACGAAGGCGATGAGGTGTTAATTCCGAACCCGGGCTATCCAACGTATTCATCGGTAGCAACACTGGTTGGCGCGAATCTAAGACCCTATGCGTTGCGCGAAGATCTCGACTGGGGCATTGATATTGACGCGCTGCGAAATAGCGACCTGTCAAAGGTTAAAATCATGTGGGTTAATTTCCCGCATATGCCTACCGGAAGAGTAGCTTCTCGAAATGAATTGAAGGAGTTGGTGGGCCTGGCCCGCGAGCATCAATTTCTGATTGTGAACGACAACCCCTACAGTCTGATTTTGAATGATAGCCCCATGAGTATTCTCTCTATACCGGGAGCTGACACGGTGGCGCTCGAATTGAACTCGCTTAGCAAGTCGCATAATATGGCTGGTTGGCGTATCGGGTGGGCTGCAGGTAGGAAGGAATACATAGATGCCGTTTTGAAAGTAAAAAGCAACATGGATTCCGGAATGTTTTTGGGTTTGCAACATGCAGCAGTTGAAGCATTGAAAAATGGGGATGACTGGTTTACTTCCTTAAACAAAGTATATGCTGAAAGAAAACAAATGGCCACAAAAGTTCTGGATGTGCTGGGTTGTTCTTATGCTGAAAAGCAGGCCGGATTATTTGTCTGGGCAAAAGCACCGGAGCATGTTGAAAACGTTGAAAAATGGATCGATGAAATTTTATATGGCACCAAGGTTTTTATTACACCTGGATTTATTTTTGGTGACGCGGGAAAAAGATACATCCGTATTTCATTGTGCTGTACAGTGGAAATGCTGAATGAAGCATTCCTTCGAATTGAAAAATTTCTAAAGAATAGTTCATCTGTTCTTGATCGCGAAACACCGATAAATGTTTAATAAATAAAAAGATGAAAATAACAGTTGTCGGTTTGGGATTAATTGGAGGCTCTATGGCATTGGATCTGCGAAAAGCAGGCTTGGCAACCGAGCTCGTAGGCATTGAGTCGGATCCGGTAAATGCGCTGAAGGCACTTGAGCTGGGTCTGGTTGATAGTATTCAATCGGATGATGCATCATTGCCTACCACTGATCTGGTTATACTGGCCATTCCGGTAAGCGCCTTGTGTAAATTGCTTCCACACATTTTGGATGTTGTAAAAAAAGATGCTGTTGTCATAGACACGGGTTCTACGAAGAGTCTGATTTGCCGCGCCGTATCAAGTCATCCAAATCGCGGACAGTTTGTAGCTGCTCATCCTATATCGGGTACTGAAAACTCGGGACCTGAGGCCGCCTTTACAGGGTTGTTTCGCAACAAGACTAATATTATCTGCGAGAAGGGAAAATCATCAGCGCCGATTTTGGCAGTGGCGCAGAAATTGTTTGCCACGCTGGGGATGAATACCATTTTTATGGAACCTGAAGAGCACGATAAGCATGTGGCTTATGTGTCGCACCTATCGCATGTAAGTGCCTTCTTGCTGGGCCAAACAGTGCTGGATATAGAGCGCGACGAGAAGAATATCTTCGCCCTTGCGGGAAGTGGTTTCGCATCCACTGTAAGGTTGGCGAAAAGCTCTCCCGATATGTGGGCACCAATATTTGAACAGAATGCGGAATACCTGAGCCAGGCACTGTTGGAGTATATCATGCATCTTCAGAAGTTTCAATATTACCTGATGAAGCGGGATGTAAAAGAATTGCACCGCACCATGACTGAGGCAAATCGAATACGAGAAATTCTAAATGGAATTGAACATAAACAACCTAAACAAGAAGTAGAACATTAAAAACTGAAACAGATATGAAAAAGGCATTACAACTTGAATCAATTGCAACATGGCTCCCAACCGCCACTAAGCCGATCATCATCAGTGGCCCTTGCAGTGCTGAAACAGAAGAGCAGATGCTCGCTACGGCAAAGCAATTGGCAGCCACTGGCAAAGTTCACGCACTGCGTGCCGGTATATGGAAACCGCGCACGAGGCCTGGGCAATATGAAGGATCCGGAACAGAAGGATTGAAATGGCTTGTTCAGGCGAAGAAAGAAACAGGACTTCCCGTAACCACAGAAGTAGCAAATGCTGCACACGTAGACGCCTGCCTGAAAGCAGGAGTTGATATTTTATGGGTAGGTGCCCGCACGACAGTTAATCCTTTTTCTGTTCAGGAAATAGCCGATGCGTTGAAAGGGGTTGATATTCCGGTCATGGTGAAGAATCCTATCAATCCGGACCTGGAACTTTGGATTGGAGCCCTCGAGCGTTTGAACAAAGCCGGCCTTACCAAGCTTGCTGCTATACACCGTGGGTTTTCTTCTTTTGAAAAAGGTCCTTTCAGAAACGCACCGATGTGGGATATTGCCATTGAATTAAAAACACGTATTCCTGAGCTTGATATCCTCTGCGATCCAAGCCATATAGCCGGTAATCGTGAACTTATTTCTTTTATATGTCAAAAAGCGCTCGATCTGGATATGGTTGGATTAATGGTTGAAAGTCACATTGATCCGGATGCAGCCTGGAGCGATGCGAAGCAACAGGTTACGCCTTCCTCCTTGTCAAAGATTATCCAGGGATTGGTCGTACGAACCGTTTCGTCTGATAACAAAACCTTTAAGGATACGCTCAGTATATTGCGTGAGCAGATTGACCAGCTCGATGATGAGATCATGTCGAAAATGGCAGCGCGGATGAAGATTTCTGAGAAAATCGGACAATACAAGAAGGAGAATGGGGTCACTATTCTTCAGGTAAGCCGCTGGGAGGAAATTATTGATACCCGAATAACGCTGGGGAAAGCCATGGGCCTTAATTCAAATTTTACAAACGATTTACTCAAGCTTATTCACCAGGAATCAATTCAAATTCAAACGAAAGTGATGAACAAAGTAGAGGAGCGAGTTTAATTTAGTCATGCTATATAAAAACAGACCTTGCTGTATGGAGGGTCTGTTTTTTTTCAATTATTGAATTTGGAAGCCATTCTCATGTGGTAAAATATTTAACGTGGGCACACGGTGTAGTGATGCTTCCAATGCTCCTTTAGACCGGATTTTTTCTCCAAATCGTTGCGGTTAATATTTGGCCTGAGATTTCAAAAGGGGCTTTTCCCATCAGTCGTTGCGGGATCAATGAATCCGGCTATGAACAAAGCCTTCAATGATTGGTAGATGCCGTTTCTTTTGCCAGGAATATGGTCTGCGATGGATAAGCGAACGCAATGTTTCTTTCCTTGAAAATTTTAAATATTTGAAGATTTATTGCTTGCTGAACATCTGCGTATTTATTGTATTCCGCGCTTTCAACAAAATAGATGATTTCAAATTGCAGGCTAAAATCACCATAGGTCAGAAAATGCACCCGATCCAATGTAGCGTCACTTTGGTCGTCAATTACTTGTTTTACAATCACCGGGATTTCCTTCAGCAGATCCAGCGAAGTTTCATACACTACACCAAGTGAGAAAGAAATTCTTCTGCGCTGCATCCTTTTGTAATTATGGATACGTGAACCGGTAAGGTCTGTGTTCGAGAACACCAATTGCTCGCCGGAAAGACTTTTTAAACGAGTCGTTTTAATGCCAATGTGTTCCACAGTGCCCTTCTTGTCCCCGACAACAATGAAATCGTTAATCTCAAATGGACGATCAAAAAAGATCACGAAATAGTTAAAAAGGTCACCTAAAATGTTTTGCGCCGCCAGGGCTATGGCGATACCACCAATGCCCAAACCGGCTATGATTGTAGTCACGTCGTAGCCCAGATTATCAAATAGTATAAGTGCTCCGATACTCCATATGAGAATATTCAGCAGGATCATTATTCCACCTAACTGTTTCACTTTTCCTTCTCCATCTTCTTGTTTGCGAACGAAGGATTCAAGCAACATCAATGCTGTAGAAGATGTGAGACGGATGACATAATAAATGACGATGGCGGTAACAGCTCCATGCAAATATTTCTCCGCATCTTCACCCAGGGTTAGTGAAGTAATGCCAATATAGAGTATAATGAAATTCAGGATGGGCATTCCAAATCGCTGAATACCATTGACAATGTAGTCGTCTATGTCCGTCTTAGTGGTCGCTGCCCATTCATGCAGTCTGCGCAGTATTTTCTTTCTAAAAAGACGCAGTAACAACATTCCAAAAAGAATGATACCAAGTGCGATAAGATACTGCTGAATGGTATTGTTGAAATAGCTTCTTGATAATAATTCTTCCATGTGCTGTAATTGTAAAATGAACAGCAAAAATATAAATTTTAGGGTTATATGGTAAACAATAGTTTCGTGTTAAGGTTACGTTACTTAACGCACAAAAGCGGCGGAAATCAATTTCAGGAAGCCTATTTCAATACCTTCGATCTCTAATCGGTAAGTGGCCCGGGAATTCAGGTTGTTACGCGATTCATTTTATCTGATCTTTACTATTGAATTCAACTCAGCAAACGTTGGCGAAATGAGATACGATATTATTATGATTCTCTCCATAATCGCATTCCTTGTCATCTTTGCGGTGATGTACTTCATTCAGGCTGCAAGGAGACAAATGCATGAAGAGGCCCTTATCAAGGAGAATGATCAGTTAAAACAGGTGCTAAAAGACCAGCAGGAACTGTTGGAGGAGGAGCGGGTACGTATTGGTCATGATTTGCACGATGACCTTGCCCAACTATTAGCCGGTACAAGATTGGCGCTGGGAAATTTGCGATTGGAGCCAACGCTTTCTGAGCGGAATAAGAGTTTACTATTGCGGATTGACCATGACCTTAATGAACTGCTTAATCGTGTGCAGAATATAATCTGGAATTTATCTCCTGATGCCCTTTTCGAAAAAGGACTTTCTTATGCGCTCTGGAAGATGTGTGATCAGTTAAAAGATCTGCGCTCTTTTCATATCGAATTTCTCGAGATGGGTAAGGTAAAAAGACTACCCCGCCATGTCGAACTTCTGCTTTTTAGAATTATCCAGGAAATCGTAAATAATGCAATGCGCCATTCGCTTGCCTGGCATATTAACATGAAATTATACTGGACGGATACACAGTTACGAATTGAAGTAAAGGACGACGGCATTGGCAAGGACAAACCTTCAGCCGAACGAAAAGGACTTGGGAAAGGCCTGCCAGGTATTCAAAAAAGAGCAGGGCTGATCGGTGCCTCCGTTACAACGGCACCTATTGCGAAAGGCACACTGTTTGTGGTTGAATGCCCTTTCATGAAGTAACAATCCCGTTGGTAATCGCGTAGTGAATAAGTTCGTTTGTATTTCTTGTGTTTGTTTTTTTGATAATTTCTTTTCTATAACCTTCAATAGTGTGCTCGCTGAGAAATAGTTTTTCAGCAATATCTTTCGTGCTCAATCCATGGCACAGTAGCACGATCACTTCAAACTCGCGTGCGGATAACTTAATGCGTGGAGGGTGCTCAAGGCCATCAGGCTTAGAATCCAATACAATATTTACTTTTTCATGATAATAATGTTTCCCATCCATCACGCTGGCAACTGCTGTGTAAATCTCCTGTTGATGCGTGGTCTTCTTGAAAAGTATTCCGGGTACACCGGCGCGCATTAGATTAAGAATCATGGCCTCCTCATCAAAAGCGGTTAATGCAATGATACGGGTAGGGAGTTTATTATTATGGATGTAGTCGATTACCTCAAATCCATCAACATCGGGCATCCGGATATCGAGTAGCAACACGTCAACAGGCTGTTGCGACAACAGCGCAACAGCCTGTTGACCATTTTCTACTTCATAAATGTTTTTTACAAACGGGGCTTTTTCCAACATTGCGCGGAGACTTTCACGCATAAATAAATGATCATCAGCAACGAGTATGGTAAGTTTTTTCTTCACCCCAATAGATCTTAGCAACTATCCGGTAAAGATACCTTGAAAACACGAGGTAAAATACCCCAGGATAGTTTGGCGATCATTTTGCCGTTGTTTTTTCGCGCAAAAAAAAATATGTTAACCTCCGTTGATGTTTGGGCGAACCCAAGCCTGATCCTAGTATTGTTTGATCGCGGAACAAGGTGTTCCGGCACGTATGCCAGATGGCGGAAATCAGGAAATTCGCCTTCTCGCCACTGTATTGACTACGTATGCGAAATCTGGTACCCCCTGTTTTCAGGGGTTTTGCATTTGCCTATTGTCTTGCATGCATGTTAGGGCCTATCTTTAAAGTATTAAGGACGTCATAACCATAAAACTTTGAATTCTCCAGGATGACTACCTCGGGCTCCAAGTAGGTTTAGTAAATTCGTGATACTTCATTCACACGTCATGAATGATCAATTCGAATAGGTCACTGGGTATCCGGGTTTGATGGTTGTGATTCCTTGATAACCCGTTGCTCAAAATAAAAAGCCTCTTACTGGGTGAGAGGCTTTATTTATTTACTTGTGCCTGCTTAGGCTACAGTTACTACCTCAATTTCTGTTGGATGCATTCTGTTTTTTTATTCCTACGTCCGAGGCATCCTACAATTTTCTTGAATTTTTCTGCTGACTTGCATTATTGTATGCAGCATATTTCCTGGAAGGAAATTATTCAGGGAATTCCCGCAATCTTCGCTCTTAGTGGCAAAAATGTATGGTCCTACGGCACCTGGCGGTAGGTATTGGGAAGGAGGAAAAAGTGACTTAGGCTTTCGCTTTATAGTATACAAGAAAATGACTGTGGACTATGATTCACAAGAATCCCAGAGGGTGCATGCTGGAGTACTTTCAAAATGCAAATCCCTGGCTGGTAGAATTTTAGTAGAATTATATCATTACTTTTGTATCTTGGTGTCACTTTTTGTGCTTCACAATAAACCCAGTGTTATGAAGACTTTGAAATTTTTTGCACTGGTAGGCATGTTTTTCATTTTTGTACTTTTTCAGCCTACCAAAGCCATGTTTCTTGAGCAAACCACTCTTGACGAAATGCCGAACTACGTTGTTATTGGTGCGTTCGCCAAAGAATCCAACGCAATCAGGTTCACAAAACACGCCCAAAATGATGCGAAGCTTGATGCGAAATTCGAAATGAATCTCCGCAGGAATCTGTACTATGTATATGTACTGAGCACGGACGATTTGGAATTCGCCATGCAAGAGGCAAAACGACTTAGAGAGGAGTCCGAATTCAGAGACACATGGGTATATCGCGGGTCGTTCATGAACGATGCCAGTGCCTCCGAAGATATCGTACCTTATCAGATCAAAAATGAAGAAATTTATACTCCGCCTGCGGCGGAAGAAAGCCCTAATATCGTATCAGATTCAGCAAGTGTAGTTGCTGAAATTCCGGCAAAAACTGAAGAAACCAGCTCCGATTCCGAAGAGTTTGTTATACCAGCGGCAGCGTTGGGCGTGGAGCCTGATGATGGCACCGAGGGGACGAAGTTCATCTTTAAGATTTCACGCCAGTCTGATCTAAAACGGATTCGTGGTGACGTGGATGTTATCGACGTCGATCGTACGCGCAAGATGGGAACCTACCAGGGCAATTTGGCAATCAAGGTCCCCTCTCCCGAAAGCACGTCAGGAAAAATATCACTGGTTTGTGACGTATTTGGCTACCGCAAAGTGCAACGGGATATTAACTATAATGATCCTGAAGCAGGGGAAGGTATTATTCGAGATGCTGCGGGGTCTGTTGTGGTTCCTTTTGAATTGGAGCGACTCAAAAAAGGTGATATTGCCATTATGTACCATGTATACTTTTTCAAGGATGCAGCTATTATGCGCCCTGAATCTAATTATGAAGTAAACAGTCTGCTTGAAATGCTGCGTGAAAACCCAAAATACAAAATCAAGATTCATGGACACACCAATGGTAATGCGGCTGGAAAGATTATCTCGATGAGTGATGATAGTCAAAATTTTTTCGCACTGAGGGACACAAAAGAGGGGTTTGGTACGGCAAAGGAGTTGTCGGAACAAAGGGCTATGCTCATGCGGCGTTATCTGGAAAACAACGGAATTGATTTGAAACGGATGGAAATAAAGGCTTGGGGTGGAAAGAAACCCATTCACGATAAGATGAGTAACCGTGCACAGGAAAACGTACGCGTTGAAATTGAAATCTTGGAGGATTAATTATCCGGGCAGATTGTTTAGCGTTGGTGGCAAAGTAGCCCTGTGGTTTGAATGTATTTCATGACGCGGATTTTGAATCACTATGCGGCCTGTATACTTGATTTACTGCATGCTAACGCGTCATCGCACTTAAGACATCATGTTGGGTAATGATATGCACCTTGTGGCGTTCGTCTCTAACCAGCACTGCTTTGTTGTCTTTATTCAACAGTGAGGAAAGAACATCCAATGTACTGTCAGGGGCCACGAATAGCATGGGTCTATCCATAATCTCGCCCACTTGTTTGTTTTGGAGTTGCGGATCCTGTATTATCCTTTCAAGCAGGCTGGAAGAACTTACGCTACCCACAAAATTCTCATTTTCAGTTACAGGTATTTGATCAATACCTTCCCGATTCATCACCATTATGGCTTCACTGACCTTTGCTGATTTGGCTACGGTAAACAAACTGTCTTTTCCGTTTCTAATCGAAATGATATCGCGGGCGGAACTAAATGCACGTGTCTCCAGAAATCCGTGATCCTTCATCCATTGGTCGTTGTACACTTTGGCTAGATACCGTGTTCCGTGATCTGGAAATAAAATAACCATGACGTCATCTTTTTTCAGGTACTCCCTGGCGTATTCCAGCGCACCATGAATTGCAGAACCGCTTGACCATCCCACGAAAAGACCTTCTTCACGCGACAAGCGTCGCGCCCCGATGGCGCCATCTTTGTCGGTCACCTTAATAAAAAGATCAATCACATCAAAGTTGACATTCTTAGGAAGAATGTCTTCCCCAAAGCCTTCAGTTAGGTATGGATAGATTTCATTTTCATCGAAGATACCCGTTTCCTTAAACTTCTTGAATACGGATCCATAGGTATCAATTCCTATCGTTACCAGCTTTGGGTTTTTCTCTTTCAGATATTTGGCCGTTCCGCACATCGAGCCTCCGGTACCCACGGTGGCAACATAGTGTGTAATTTTCCCTTCAGTTTGATTCCAGATTTCCGGGCCAGTGGTCTCATAATGCGCAGCGGAATTGGAAAGGTTATCGTACTGGTTAGGGTAAAATGAATTTGGAATTTCTTTGTTAAGTTTCTTTGCAATGGAATAATATGAGCGGGGATCTTCAGGCGCCACGTTCGTTGGGCAGACAATGACTTCAGCGCCAACTGATTTAAGGATATTTATTTTCTCCTGCGATTGTTTATCCGCCATGGTAAAAATGCAACGGTAACCTCTTGCAATCGCGGCCAGTGCCAGGCCCATTCCCGTATTTCCTGAAGTACCCTCAATAATAGTTCCTCCTGGTTTGAGCAAACCAGCCTTTTCGGCGTCCAGGATCATTTTCAGCGCCATCCTGTCTTTCGTGGAATTCCCAGGATTGAAATACTCTACTTTGGCGGCGATCGTTCCCGGGATGCCCTTGGTGAGGTGATTCAACTTCACTAAGGGGGTATTACCAATGGTGTCAATTATGGAATTATAAATCATGCCTTTTTCTATTCTTCATGCGAAATTACGAAATATGGCCATATGGGTGCCAGAATTGCCATTGAAACAAGGAAAAGCAAAGGAATTTAAAGCCGGCTATTATATAGCGCCTGCCAAAAGGTACAGCACAGCCATGCGTATTGCTACGCCATTTTCTACCTGATCTAATATGATGGAATGCTGGGAATCTGCAGCATCACTGCTTAATTCCACGCCCCGGTTGATTGGTCCTGGGTGCATGATTACTATTTGTTTTTTCAAACTGTCAAGTAATTTCTTATTGATGCCATAGTACAAAGCGTATTCACGCAACGATGGGAAATACTTTATTTGCTGTCGCTCTAGCTGAATCCGCAGCACATTTGCCACATCACACCACTGCAATGCTTTTCTGACATCGAATTCTACTTCGACACCAAGCTGACCGATGAACTTGGGCAATAAGGTGGGTGGACCGCACACCATAATCTTTGCCCCAAGTTTTTTCAGGGCGAAAATATTGGAGAGGGCTACGCGTGAATGCAGGATATCCCCTATTATGGCAATCTTTTTCCCTGAAATAGCACCCAACTTCTCCCGAATTGAAAATGCATCCAACAGCGCCTGTGTTGGGTGCTCATGGGTGCCATCGCCGGCATTTACAATCTTTGCGTTTATGTGTTTGGATAAAAAGTGTGGTGCCCCGGGACTGGCATGCCGCATAACAATCATGTCCACTTTCATCGCCAGGATGTTGTTGACCGTGTCGAGCAACGTTTCGCCTTTTTTTACAGAACTGTTGGACGCCGAGAAGTTGACTACATCGGCTGATAGTCTTTTCTGAGCAAGCTCGAACGAAAGTCTCGTGCGCGTTGAATTTTCAAAAAAGACATTCGCAATGGTAACATCGCGTAAGGAAGGAACTTTCTTTATTGGGCGGTTGATGACTTCCTTAAAATTATCAGCAGTTTCAAAAATAAGGTCAATGTCCTCGCGGGTGATGTCTTTGATACCAAGCAGGTGCTTTTGACTGAGTTTAGACATAGCGCTAATCCTTATTAACCAACCAGATTTTGTTTTGCTTTTGGCCCTGTGCTTCTAATTCCACAAGCACACGCTGGGATGCCAAGGTGTTAACTTCTCTACCGACGTAATCCGCTGCAATAGGTAATTCTCTGCTTCGTTTTCTGTCTATAAGCACGAGTAACTCGACTGTTGCAGGCCTTCCAAAGGCAATCATAGCATCCATAGCAGCACGTATGGAACGCCCCGTAAACAAAACATCGTCAACCAGCACTACTTTTTTGCCTTCAATAATAAAGGGAACCCGCGTTTCATTTGCCTTCACCGGTGTTTCTCGCCGTCTAAAATCGTCGCGATAGAATGTAGCATCCAGGTACCCAAGCGGAATGACCTTCCTTGTGTTGTTTGTCAACTTCTTGTGGATGATTTCTGCCAGGAAAATGCCGCGTGGCTGCATGCCGATTATGACGGTGTCTTTGAAGTCGTCATGGTTTTCAATCAATTGCTGACAAAGGCGGCTAATGGTGATGTCGAGGAGGTCCGAATCGAGGATTAGTTTTTTTTGCATAGCCCGGCGCAAATATAGTGATTAACCCAGTAAAAAAGCCAATTGTTTGCTATAATGGATTCTCCACATATTGAAATACACAACTGGGAACACAGAAGCTTCTACGCCCTGGCTTAAGACATTCTAGCAAAAGTATAGTTTCAGTGCTGTCTTGTTATGCATACTTTTGACAAAACGATCCATGATGCGCTTCATTATTATTCTGCTCTTGACAACGCCACTTTTGTCATCGCAAAACCCTTCAGCTATTAAAATAAGCCAAGCCGTAGAGATAGGGGGAATACAACAGTGGATCAGTATCAAAGGTACAAATCGCAGTAATCCTGTTTTACTTTTTCTGCATGGAGGCCCGGGTAATTCAGCCATGGGTTACGCAGACAGTTTCACTAACGAATTACAGGAACACTTTGTGGTTGTACAGTGGGACCAGCGCGAAAGTGGCACAACCGAAAAATTGAATGTGTCTGATGAACCTTTATCTGTCGCGCTAATGGAGGATGATGCTATTGAAATGATTAGTTATTTACGATCACGGTTTTCACAGGATAAGATTTTTTTAATGGGCCATTCCTGGGGTGGCTTCTTGGGCCTCAGGGTAGCTGCCAGGCACCCTGAATTGTTGAAAGCCTATCTGGCGATCAGCCCTATGGTAAATCAACTGGAAAGCGAACGTCTTTCTTTAGCCTGGATGATTGACAAAGCAAAAAATCAAAGCAACGAGCAAGCGCTGATGGAGTTGGCGCTAGTAAACATACCGTTTCAAAATGGTGATCAACTGTACTATCACAGAAGCTGGTTGGCAAAGCTGATGGGTAATAAGTTTCCTTCGCAGGATTTTGTTGAAACATGGGCAAAAAAATGGTTGCCATTGTTTAACGAGGCGTCGGCAGTAAACTTCTTTGAGTTTGCACCGGTAATTAAATGCCCCATTTACTTTTTCGTTGGCAAACTGGATTACCAAACCCACTTCAAACTTACAGAAGCGTACTACACCGCATTGGAAGCCAAGGAGAAAAGATTGTTTTTGTTTGAAAATACTGGCCATAACCTCACCGCTAAAGAGCCGGAGAAATTGCAGCAGATTATTGTTAGCGAAATCTTAACAAAATCAAATAATTGAACTTCATGCATTCCTGGATCGCATATTGCCACAAGACAACCACACCAGAAGTCGTTGTGTACCATCGTAAAATCACTGCGACATGTATTGATGAATCCTGTTCACGCTGACGTTTTCAACTAATTACTTGGAAGCGGTAAATTACTTAGCGGTTAAAACAATTGTTTTGCCTGTTGCCGCAGATTCTCGGGCAGCGTCCAAAATTCGTACAACGGTTACATTATTCTTCAGCGAGTATAACCCATTTTCCGGCATTTTTATTTTTCCTTTCAGCACATCTGCAAAATAGGAAAATGGGTCCTGGTAAACAGCTATATCCTTTGTGGTTACTTCCCTGGTATATTCGTCCGAGTCCTCATTTCTGAGCCGCAAGGTTGTGCTGTTGGCCGCGATGATATATCCGGTATTACCATATACTTCCATATCCTTTCGGCTAAACGGCCAGTTCCAGGAGGCCTGAATTATACACTGCGCTCCGGGGTAGGTGACAACAATGGTAGCCTCGTCGTCAACCTTTGGATAAATTGCGGGCTTTTGTTGCTGGGTTACCGCAGTAACGGTCAGTGGTTCCGCGCCTTTCATTAAGTAGGTCATCAGATTTGCTCCGTAACAACCGAAGTCTATTAATGCTCCTCCACCGTTCTGTATGGGGTCCGTAAGCCAGTCCAGGAACTCTTTACCAACACCGATTTCTTTGGGACCCTCGTGTCCATCATGAATAACTACCTTTCTTACAGTGCCTACGAAATTGCTGTCGTTAACGAGTTGATAGGTTTTTTCAGTGGTGGGGTACCAGGAGGTTTCGTAATTCGTCAGGAGGAATATACCGTTCTTTTTTGCCAACTGCTCCATCTTGATGGCCTGTGGGAGTGTCGTAGCGAGAGGTTTTTCAACCATTACGTGTATACCACGTGGTGCGCAAGCTTCTACCGTAGCCATGTGTTCATAAATTGAACCAAAGGCAACCACGGCTTCTGGCTTTACGCTTTCGAGCATTTTGCTCAAATCGTTATAAAATAGTGTGGTGGAAAGGTTGTATTGCTTGGCAAACCGTTGCGCCAACGCACTGTTGGGCTCGTATATTCCAACAAGTAAAATGTCACCTTTGTCTTTTCTGCCTAAAATCCAACCAACATGCCCGTGCGTTATCCCGGATACCGCCAACCGAATGGGGGATGCGCTAGCTGACTGTGCTTGCATCGTACTGGCCGGCCATATATATAAGACCAGTAATCCAACGCGGAAGATTGCAGTGATCCTGTTAAGTTTCATGGTTAGCGTAGTTTTCAAGAGTTCAAAATGAATAGTAGTTTATTAGCAGGAAATTTGTTCAATCTAATTACGGTATTTATTTTCTATTGAGCGGGGGCGATGCGCGACTTTTAGGTTAATGGTACCTGATCTTATTAATAAAAAATACTCTCCTTTTACCTGTGCCCGGGTTCGTAATTTCCTGAACGCCGTGGGCAAAGAAGAAATCACGGTACCAGTAATCCAATTTGTTGAGATCGGTTGCTTCTTTTTTTACGATCTCATTTTCTGCTTTGGTTTTGATTGGCTCAAACGTTTTACCTTCCAATACTTCGTCGTTTTGGATGATCTTTGTCCGTAGTTCATTTTCAAAAAGGTATAGCAATGCTATTTTATCATTAACTATCTCAAGCTTGACAAACTGTTCGAGGGTGAAGGTTCTTACGTCATTAATTTCAAAACTGTTATCCCAAAGGAGTTTTCCGTTAAGGTCAAAGCCCATCACCACAGCATGGGTATAGTGGTAACCATCGAAAATACGGCCATTGCGGATGATTGCATTTTGGTAAACTGAATTTGGGCTGAAGAAACTGCCGTAACTGCCCACGTCTGTGCTCAAATAACGTGGATAGAAAGCTTCACCCAGAAGAATATATTGATTTTTATAAGGAACGATTTCGTGTACCAGGAAGCGATAATTGAATCTTGTTCTTTTGCCTCTGATTTTTCTTCTTTCTATTCTTTCTTTTACGCGTTTCTCCCTTTTGGCTTTCATGTATTTGAAGAAATTCTCCAGATCTCCATAATTGTAATACCGCAGCTGCTGTGCGCCAGAGGGATCTATGCTGGCCAGAAAAAGACCTCTTGAATAATCTGAATTTCGGCCTCCAAACACGCCTGCAACAAGTTGCATATTGTTTGATGTCTTTATTGATCGGGCAAAAATCAGATGCTTCTTTTCATCGGGTTCTAACGCCAAATTGCTTTGAATGTCGCCGTTTGCATCATAGTTTTTCATCCAAACAGTTTGTTGTCCCTTGAAATTCTTGGCGCTGATGAGCACATCAAAAGTTCCGTCCGGATATACCTTAACCTGTGTAAGTTCTCCATTTTCATTTAGCAAGCCTGGCAGCACTTTGGATTTTCCGGTGAGAAATGAAAAATAAAGCACTACCGGAATCTGATTATAATATCCGCCCATAATGGCTGCCTTTTCTGTAACCTGAAATTCGGATGGCGCAAAAGGAATGAAATTCTTTATGCTATACTTAAAGAATTTTCCGGAACTATCTTCAAGTGCGTAAAGTTCAAAGTCATTCTTTGAATAGTCATGGTAGCGCAACAGAAAATATAATTGATTCTGGGATACCGTTTTCCCCATCAACACAAACTTTCTATCCACGGGCATATAACCACGCCAATTTTCCTTGAACGTCGTGTCAAGTTTGACAATTTCAATCTGGTCTGTTTTAGGGCCGAACAACCGCCGGTACAAAATGACGCCGTCTTCTTGAGCGGGAATTACGTCGAATGATTTTTCATCTTTTGCAGCAGGGATTTCGTAGCGGCTGGTTTGGAATACTTGTTGCGCGCATGCATAGGTATTCAATACTATCGCAATAGCAAGGGCAATAACCTTACTTAACCACAATTTTATTAACGTAGAATACATCGCGTACCTTTTCTGCTTTGGTCGAATTTCGGATCGTTTGATATCCCCATACGAAAAAGGAGTTTCCGACCCATTGGCGAATACCCCCTTCAGACTCCTTCTCAGATCGAATAATATCCGATACATCGGAAGTCCTGATTTTCTCTGTGCCTTCTTTCGCAGCATTATCAGTCAAAACAATTGTTTTGGTTTTCAGTTCAGATTCTTTCTTGTACAATAAGTGAACCTGGCCTTCGTGCAGACAGAAATCAGCGACTTGCTCAATGCCGGGCAACTTGACTTCGTCTAATTTCAAGCTGTAATCCCAGTTCACCTTTCCGTCAGCGCCGAAAGCAACTACTACAGTTTCGGAAATCTTGACTTGATCGGTGCTTCTTAGATTGTCCCCATACGAGTAGGGCCTGTACATCCTGCTCATGCCGGGATAATAATATCCCTGAGAATAAGGAGCCCATCCGTATGGACTATAGTATGGATTGTAATAGTATGGACTGGAATAGTATGGGCTGGCATTCGATACAGGGGTATATATTTCCGCCAATATCAAGAAACCGTCTTCGTATTCTATCAGGTTATAGGGCATGACATAGGAGGTAAAATTAGGGATTCTACCTGCTGCAAGATCATCCCTGGAATTTGCTTTGATCCGCGCGGCCCGTTTTGGGTTCATAAAGTCAAGGTAATGTTCCAATTGACCGTAGTCTATGTATTTTATCTCCTGCTCCTTAAATGGATTAACCGTCATAAAGTAAAAACCGATGGACTGTTTTGAGTTACGCTCACCCCATGTTCCCATTATGGCTAGATCTTCTCGTACCAACGAGCTGGTGATGCCTGTTTGTAATGTTTTCTGTTCATCAATTGGGACAATATCTTCTAACAATTGTTTTCCTGTTTCGTCATAGGTACGAAAGACAAGTTTCCGATTCTCCTTCGTTCCTCTGTCAATAAGCACGGCATTGAATGTTTGATTTTGATTTGTACGCAAATCCACCAATTCCGTATCTTTTTGAAAAAAACCGGGGATAACACGAATATGATTTTCTGGCAATGCATATAGAACGACTGCGGGTTCATTATTAACATAGCCACCCAAGGTAAAATTGGTTCCGGCTTTATTGAAATGGGTGAGCTTAAAATCAAGGTCGGGCTTGAATTGATGCCGTTCGGCTTCAAAACCCTTCAAATCCACATCAATTATTTCAAAGTCGTTCTTGGTGGTTTCTCCAGTACGGAAAAGAAAGTATAAATGACCTGGTGTATGTTCATAAGCGACCATTCTATGACGGTCCTTAATTTCAAGTTCAACTGTATTTTTCTCTTGAAGGGCGGTATCAAGTAAAATTAATTCCCATGTTTTGTTTCCGCTCTTGTACTTATTCAGCTCGCGAAAAAGGGCCAGGCCTTCCTCTTTCAATGAAATCAGCACGAAATACTCATCGGAGCCTTTTTGCAGCTTTTCGTACCGGTGCGGTTGGGTTAGCTGAGCATGGGTAGGAAGCGCAAAACCCAAAAGAATGGACGTGATGACCAAGATATTCGTGAAATGAAGCAATTTAGTCCATTGGAAAGTGCGCATTAATGATTTTGTTATAGTATTAAAAGTTAGTTTATAGTGTTATAACGTGAGGTGGAATGTTTTTTCCAGGCATATGGCAACATTTAGTTGACCTCACTTAGCGCCATCAATAAGTCGAATTCTTCTTTTCTTACCGGTTGCACAGACAACCGTGAAGATCTTACCAATGCCATATTGTTAAAACGCTTATCACCTTTGATTTGTGCCAGCGTGACGGGTTTTTTAAGCTTTTTAAGGGGAGCAATCTCTACTGCTACCCAATTATTATCCGAAGGATCCGGATAATTTTCCCTCGTTATTTTTGCAACACCCACAATGGATTTCTCGTCCATACTATGATAGATAAAGGCAGTATCTCCTTTTTTCATTGCCTTCAGGTTGTTGCGTGCTTGAAAATTCCGCACCCCGTCCCATCCTGTTTTTTTATCCCGCACCAAGTCGTCCCACGAAAAGGTGCTGGGCTCGGTTTTCATCAGCCAATAGTTCATAGACTTTGTGTATTAACTTTTACAAAGTAGTAAATAGTCTTTGTATTTTCCTGCTGGGAAAGCAAGAAATGAAGGCATTAGTAATATGCGGTGATTCTATAGGAGATACGGTATTTTCCACACCGGTCATTCGGGCGCTGAAGGTGCAGCTGGAGGATGTGGAAGTTCACGGGCTTTTTTCAGCGTCTTCAGTATTCTTAATGGATGAAAATCCCTATATCGACAAAATCCATCAATTGGATGCATCATTCTGGAAAACATGGCGCATGTTGAACGAAGAGAATTTTGGCTTGATCGTAAATTTGCGCACAGATTTTCGCGCAGCAATTCTCGTATTATTACTTCGTACCAGGTCATATTCTCTGCAATCCAATTTTTGGCAGTATTGGTTGATGATTAATCTGAAGATAAACCACCTTCGAAATGTACATCAGGTAGACAGGATGATAAAAGTCGTCGAACCCCTGGGCATTAAGGGTGATGAATTGGGTTTGGATTTATTTCTTCCGGAACACGAAAAGGTATTATTGGATTGGTTGCCGGAAGCATTTCAAAAAGGATTTGTAGTATTTTCGTTAAGTGCTCCTTATGCTACCCGAAAACTTCCCCTTAATAAGACAATAGAATTGTGCGATAAAATTAATAGACCTATTGTTTTACTGGGTACACACGAGGATGCAGAACAGGGTAAAATCATAAGCCGCTTTTTTGCTAAAGGTTTGTCTGCGGACCAGGAAGAAGGATTAGCCAGCCTAAACAAGAAGACGATAGTATTTAATGCTTGTGGAAAATTTAGTTTTAATCAAATGGCCAGCGTGGTGAAGCAGGCACGCGCTGTTTTTACATTTGATAATGATTTTATACCTGTTGCATCGGCTTTTAGAAAAGAAATATTTGGTTTATGGGGAAATACGATTTTGCTTTTTGGAAGATATCCGTATCGCACAAAATTTACTGTATTGGAAACCAACAACGTTTCATGTCGTCCGTGCTCCAGCCATGGTTTTGAAAAATGCCCTAAGCGACATTTTAGATGCATGAATGATATTACTTTCGATTTCTATTTGCCTTAAGGGGACTGCCATGGTCCTTCTATTGCAAGGGTTAAGCCGGCGTGCTGAATATTTACAAAAAGCGTCCTGCCATTTGGTGAAAAAACAGCGCCTGCTAACTCTGATTCATATCCGACATTTTCTCCAAGTTTGTAATATCCTCCGGCAGGTGTGATGCCGACCAGGAACGGGTGATTATCATCTTCACTGAGAACTACATCTCCCCACGGTGCTATAGTGAGGTTATCACAATATTTGAGGATATCCTTATCATTGGGTTCAGCAAAGAGTTCTATGCCGCCAGGCGTTTCGTTTTCTCTGGGTGTGCCTTCATATGGACTTGGTTTATACCTGAACACCTGACCGGCCTTTTTTTTGCCACCATTGGTGCACGCAAAATAGACTTCATCGTTACCATGCCACATTCCTTCACCACGCGCAAAGCGTGCTGCACCGTTTACAAAGCCTCTATGGCGTAAGTCATTGTGTGGAGATTCAATGTCATCAAGGTCAATCCAACGTACTGGAGACATCTTCTTGACTGCCAGTGTGTATGGAGAAATGCCTTCCCAATTCCGTGTATCAAGAGATCGCTGGTCTCTGTACGCCAAAGCCTGTAGCGTACCCCCCTGGTGCAGTTTACCCGGCATGGAAGGAATAAACCTGTAAAGTAAACCCTCTGCATCATCTTCTGTCAAATAAACAATTCCTGTTTTTGGGTCTACCGCAACCGCTTCGTGATTGAATCGCCCCATGGCTTTTATCGGAATAGGTTCCGCAAGACCACCATTCTCCGTAGCTGGAACTTCGAAAACATAGCCATGATCCTTTTCAAGTGTACCATTTGCTTTCTCCAACGTTTCTTCGCAAGTAATCCACGAATTCCACGGCGTCGGTCCGCCTGCACAATTTCGTATCGTGCCCACGAGGCTTAGAAATTCTTTTTCAACTTTTTTAGTTTGGTGGTTATATACCAATGTCGTTGTTCCGCCAATGCATGGGAATCGCCCGCTTCCATAGTCGTAAAATTTTCGTTTATCCACTTTGAAAAGTAATTCATTCCTTCTTCCAAAAGGTCCATTTCTCAGATCATTCGGTATATTTTCATGATTTCGAATCAGAATCGTGCGATCGTTATTGCCTGTGAACGTGGCCATGCCATCGCCCTTGCCAGGAACAAGCAACCCGTCACTCATGGGTGTACCTTGCTTCGATATAATCTGGTAGCTGAAGCCTTTCGGCAGATTAAAGATCCTCTTTCGGTCAGGAATTAGTGGTCCGTATCCATAGCCTGGTTCAGCGGGAATCACAGATGCATCTGCAACTGCATATTTGTACAGGCCCAAAAAACCTATTCCCACCATGGCAGAGGAGCGTATGAATTCCCTTCGCGTTGTCTTCATAGTTTTCCATTCAATAAGAAAGTGTTCAATTCCTGTAGTTTATCTGTGTTGATAATATCAATGCCTGCATCCAATAAAACACGCCAGGCATTCACATTGTCGGGTATGGCCCATAGCCTTAATTTTTTATTTTCTGCGTGAACGCGTAACGCGAGCTCCTGCAACTGCCGATATTCGGACGCTGAAGGAGAACCCGTTCCATTCCATTTAATAATCTTATTATAGTTTTCGCTGATCCAGGGCATTTCAGCTGATGTCATCCTTTTTCCGATATCCTCAGGTCGTCCATCAAGGGCTGAAAGATGCCGCGGATCAGTGCGGATCAAATCAATTGGTCTATTGCCGGATATTACAATTTGTATTGCCCCTTTATGGGTGGGAGTGTTCAAAGATTTCTCATACGCAAATAACAGCTCCGCTATAGCCTTATATGTGGCTTCGGCATCGGTTTTAATATCAATCAGTAACACCACTGGAATATTGTGGTTGGCATAAATCAACCCGCCATTTTGCCTGGCAATACTATCGAGGGGTTTCAAATACAGTGCATCCAAAGTTTTTGCGTTGTCACCGGGATGGTTATGGGCCACCAACAAAGCCCCGTGCACCAGGTGAACATCGGCCTCAATGCCAGTGAAACCATTCTCAAGAGCATCAAAAAGTGGATTGTTTTGCGCGTAGTCATTATGCGCATGGGCAATTTCATGAGGATACGTTTGTGCAAAGCCGGCAATATGCACAAAGGAAGATATAAGAATCCAATACTTCACGTCTCAATTACGCTTGAATGTTGTTAAGGAACAACTGCGTTGGGTTAACGATATATAAAAAATGAAGACTGGCTATTTCTTGGGATGGCCGTTACCGTAATGTATCGATAGAGTAAATTTACTAATACGCGCGGACGAGCTTCCCCTCCATATAGTTTGCATAGGAACGGTTGACAACCTTAATCCCACCGGGAGTCGGGTAATTACCGGTAAAGTACCAATCACCAACATGGTTAGGAATAGCCTTGTGTAAATTTTCAACGGTTTGGAAGAGCACCACGAGCGCTGCATTCATATCCGCGGGCCTCACGATTTCTGAAATTTTAGACGAGATTTCTTCATCCGTGAATTTATCGTAAAGTTGTTTTACATAATTCTCTTGCTTTTCATGTCCACGGGCGCGCATACACTTCTCGTAAGCTTCTCCGAGGAGATAATCCATTCCTTTGTCTTTAAGCAATGCTATCATTGCGCGAAAAGCTACAAAGTCACGCATTCTGCTCATATCAATGCCATAGCAATCGGGGTAACGTATTTGTGGTGCGGAAGAAACAACCACGATCTTCTTAGGCTGCAGACGATCGAGCATCTTGAGAATGCTCTTCTCCAGTGTAGTACCGCGAACGATTGAATCATCAATCACCACTAAGGTATCAATGCCCTTTCGGATTACCTCATACGTTGTGTCATATACGTGCGCAACCATTTCATCGCGATGTTCATCATCGGTTATGAACGTCCTGATCTTTGCGTCTTTCAAAACGAGTTTTTCAATGCGCGGACGGAACGAGAGGATATCCTCCAAAGAATCAACAGAAGGTTTTTGATCGATGATAATATCTTTCTGCTTATTGATTAAGTAATCTTCAATTCCCGCCATCAAGCCGTAGAAAGCAGTTTCAGCCGTATTTGGGATGTATGAAAAAACTGTATTCCGGATGTCGAAGTTTATGGCGCGAAGCACCTGAGGGACCAGCAGGAGACCAAGTTTTTTGCGTTCCTTATAAATATCAGGGTCATTGCCACGAGAGAAATAGATTCTTTCAAAGCTGCAGGAAGTTTTATTGCCTGTAGGGACAATGGAATGTTGCGCGAACTCACCGTTTTTCTCTATGACGAGAGCATGACCGGGCTTGACTTCCTCAATTTGATTGTAGTCAACATTAAACGCCGTTTTAATTGCAGGCTTTTCTGAGGCAACCACGACCACTTCATCATTCGCATAAAAATATGCGGGTCGAATTCCATTCGGATCACGGACTACAAAGGCAGAACCGGAACCTGTCATCCCAGCCATAGTGTATCCTCCATCGAAATCTTTGCACGCTCTGCGGAGCAGGCGCGGAAGATCCAGTTCGTTTTCAATGATCTCGGATATCTCCCGGTTAGAGTATTGGTCCTTATACTTTTGAAACACGCCTTGCACTTCTTCATCGAGGAAGTGACCAATCTTTTCCATTACCGTAACAGTGTCTACTTTTTCTTTTGGATGCTGACCCAGGTCAACCAACAGATCAAATAGTTCGTCCACATTTGTCATGTTAAAATTGCCAGCCATGACCAGATTTCTACTCCGCCAGTTGTTTTGCCTCAGGAATGGATGAACATTTTCTATGCTGTTCATGCCATGTGTCCCATAACGAAGGTGTCCAAGCCACAATTCGCCTGAAAAAGCTACGTTGCTTTTAAGCCATTGCTCGTTTTTGAATTTCTCTTTTCCTTCCTTTTGGGCCTTCTTATATTTCTTCCCGATTTTCTTAAATAGGTGGGCAACGGGCTCGGATTTAATGGAACGGTACCGGCTAATGTAGCGGTGGCCTGAATCAATATCGATCTTAATATTGGCCACTCCGGCACCATCCTGACCCCGGTTATGCTGCTTTTCCATAAGAATGTACATCTTATTGACGGCGTACATGGGGCCATATTTTTCGATGTAATATGAAAGAGGCTTTCGCAGTCGGATCATTGCAATGCCGCATTCATGAAGGATCTGGTCGCTCATCGGCTTGTTTGTATTAATCTCAGTTCATTCTAAGGTTATCCTCTGGCAGAAAATAGCAAGACTAAACCGCATTTGTCTCACTATTATCGGGACAACGGCTGATGGCTAACGAATTCACAGTACAAAGTTAATTTTATTAATCCATCCCATCAACAACCCCGGGTAGAAGAATAAAACGAATACCAATAAAACTAAAACAAACCCTAGAAGATTTTCAAAAGCAAGAAAATTTGTCTTTGTGCCAGATTCGGCCTCTTTTATGAAGGTATAGTAAGGAATTCGCAGGTAATAAAAGAGTGAAACAACGGTATTTAACAGGCCGAAAATTAGAAGCCACAGTAGAATGTTTTTGCCTGACAGGTGATACGCTTCCCAGAGCGAGCTGAAAACGAAAAATTTTGCTGTGAATCCGGCAGTGGGCGGGAGCCCTGTTAAGGAAACGAATCCAATTAATATAAGTATGGAGGGCCAAACATGTGTTCTACCGGCTCCGGAAAATGATTCCAATGAACTAAACCCATAGGATTCAAAATACTGCAGGTAAACGAACACCAGAAAATTCACGAACATGTAAACGGTGGCATAGAAAAGCATGAAGTGAACGCCTTGAGGCAGAAACGCTGCAACCCCTGCCAGCAGAAAACCTGACTGCGCAATGGAGGAATACGCCATAAGTCGTTTTGGATTTTTTTGCAGCAGGGCTGAGAAGTTACCCACAGTTAGGGAAAGAATTGAAACCAGCGAAATGATGAATTGCCAGTCAAATGCAGATTGACCAAAAATATTTATCGCAAGTATAAACTTTGTCAGCACGCCGATACCGGCAAGTTTCGGCACCACAGAGAAAAAGGCAACAATAGGCATTGGTGCGGCTTCGTACACATCCGGCGCCCAGAGATGCAGCGGAGCAGCAGCAATCTTGTACAGGAATCCAGCAAGGGCCATCAATGCCGCAATGAAAAACAGGGTAGAATTTTTGCCCAAAAGATGATCAATAAATTCAGCAGAAGAAAAATCAAGTGTCCCGGTTAATCCGTACAGCATAGAGAACCCATACAGCATGACTGCCGACGCTACTGATCCGAAAAGAAAATATTTCATGCTGCCTTCGGCCCCTTTTTTTGAAAAGGAGAATCCGGTTAGTACGTAGGCGCTAATTGAAATCAATTCCAGGGAAATAAAAACCATGATCAGGTTCATGCTCATCACAAGGAGGTGAGCGCCTAAGACAATCGCAAACAGCAATGCATAATACTCAGGAAGATAGCGCTGTTCCTTCTGCTTTCTCCAGGTCATCAGGACGGTAAGAATCCCGGCAACATCAAATAACATCTTTAGAAATGCCGAGAAATCATCACTTCTCAAAAAACCATTGAAAATTTTCTGGGGGGTAACGTAAATGCGCCAGGTAAAGACATAGCATAAAAAGGAAAACGAAAAAAGTAGCAGGCTGAGAAACGTTAGCAATGGTGGGTATTGCTTCTTGCGCAGCCCTATGCCGATCAATAATATAATACCGACTATGAGGACCAGTTCCGGGACAAAAAATGAGAGGCTCATTCCGATCAACTCCAATTTATCCTTCAGGTCGGCCACAGGCGTTATGGATTTAGCGTTAAACTCTTTCCAGCACCTATTACAAATTCGGCAAAGTGTTTTGCAAAGGGATCAATGATGGCAATCATAGGTTGGGGATATATGCCAAAGAATAGCGCTGCAGCAGCCAATGGAATCAGCATGATAAACTCGCGCTTGTTTAAATCAAACATCTGATCCGAGGTAATATCTCCTTTTAGATTAAAGGGGCCAAAAAACATACGCTGCAATGTCCATAAATAATATGCTGCCGCAAGGACTAATCCCAGTGTTGCAGTGATGGCTATGCTTTCATGCAACGGACCCTGGACGCTATTGGACTTAAATGCCCCAAGAAAGACCATGATCTCAGCAATAAAACCTGAAAATCCAGGAAGCCCCATGGACGCAAAGAAAGCAACAATGATCATGACAGCATACCATGGCATCTTGCTATACAAACCGGAATAATTGGCAATCATCCGATTGTTTGTGCGATCATACAGCACACCGGCTAACAGGAAAAGCATGGCCGAAATTATACCATGGCTGAACATTTGATAGATTGAGCCCACCACGCCTTCCGCTGTAAGTGAGGCAAAGCCGAGCAAAACAAAACCCATGTGCGAGATTGAAGAGTATGCAATCAGCCGCTTCAAGTCTTTGCTGGATAATGCGTTCAGCCCTCCATAAATAATAGAGATTACACCCATCACTCCGATAAAGCCCCCGAAATAAATCGTAGCATCCGGGAAGATCGGAAAAGCAATTCTGGCCAATCCATAGCCACCAACCTTCAGTAAAAGTGCAGCAAGAATAACAGAAATGGGCGTTGGGGCTTCTACGTGCGCATCGGGTAGCCAGGTGTGAAAGGGAACCATAGGCAACTTGATGGCAAAGCCAAAGAACAGCAGCAAGAAAGCCCACTGCCGGGCATTGTAGAGGCCAATCTGCCAGGCGTTATGTGGATCTAATATTGAAAATGAAATAAAATTGATTGGAGAACTCATGTGTATGATGTTGAAGCTATGCACCAGTTGGCCAGAGATGCTGGGATCATGCACAGAGAGGTTCAAACCAATCATTACAATCAGAATGAGAATTGAACCCAATAATGTATACAGAAAGAATTTGATCGAAGCGTATTCTTTTCTTGGCCCGCCCCACAGGGCTATCAAAAAGAACATGGGCAATAGCATGAATTCGAAGAAAAGATAGAACAACAGGAAGTCAAGGGCCACGAAGCTTCCGATAATAGCGGTATTGAGAATAAGAAGCAGAATAAAATAACCCTTAACATTTTTGAGGATAGTCCATGAGGATATTGTTGCGATCAGCATGATGAAAACGGAGAGAACTACAAGGGGCATGCTCAAACCGTCAATACCGATAAAGTATTCAGCTTTCAGCGTACCCCAGGATCCGAGATCCATTGTAATCCATGGTTGATGCTCCACAAACTGAAGACCAGCGGAGTTCTGATAAGAGCCCAAAAGCAGTATGAGAAAAAAAGCTTGTGCGATATTTGCGACAAGGGTTGTGTATCGAAATAGTTGAATAGCCGTTGCGGGAAAAAACAGGCTAACTAAAGCTGCGAGAAGGGGTGTAAAAAGTAAGAGTGATAGTAGGATTTCCTGCATTTAAGTTTGCGCGTTAGGCTTTCTGTTCACATCTTTTAAAGCAGTGTCCAAATTATGAAAATAATAACTGCAAAAATGGCCCAGAAAATATAAAGTTGAATTTTCCCGCCCTGAAAAGAACGGGTAAAAGAGCCCACCCCCTTTGCCAAAATGGCTGCGTCATCCACAACACCATCGATCATGGCGCGATCAAACCAGCCTGCAACATTTGCTATAATTAGTTGGGCATAGGCAGCAGTGTGCAGAATTCCGTCAATCAACTTTTTATCTGTGCGTGCGGTTATTTCTGCCAGTTGGAAAAGAGGCCTTTCAACTACTATCTTATATATGCTATTTACATAAAAAGCATTTAACAACATCGAGGACCTAATGGTCCTCCCTTTTATCAGGTATGCGAAAGCCAAGGCAAGCAACACCCACGAAGCCGAAGCGATGGAAATGGCACTGATATGAAGATACTCGCTGTTGGAGCGCAAACCACCATAGATCCATCCTGAAAAATCAAAAGGGTTTGGTGAAACAATTATCCATAACGATGCAATGGCAAGCACGGTCATTGGGACGCGCATCGAGAGTGGAGGTTCTGTTATGGAGAGATGTGCTGTCGACTTTTCTTCACCCTGAAATACAGACCAGATCAGTCGGAACGTGTAAAGAACAGTGGTAAATGAAACTACAAAGGCACTGCCAAAGATGAGCCATCGCCAGGAAAAACCAGTTCCTTTCCATACCATGAGCGATGCTAGTATTGCATCTTTCGAAAGAAACCCAGAGAAAAAGGGCAACCCTGATAATGCGCTGCCACTTACAATAAAAACAAAGAAGGTAAAGGGAAGTTTTTTGCGCAGTCCTCCAAGATGTCGGATATCCTGAGCGTCGAACGGGAAGTGCGATTGGTTTTGCGCCTGGTGAAGGGCATGAATCACAGCACCAGCAGCAAGAAACAAACAGGCTTTAAAGAATGCATGCGTAACCAGGTGTAGCATTGCCGCTTCCGGCGCGCCTGCTCCGGCGGCAAGGACCATAAAGCCAAGTTGAGAGATGGTTGAATATGCCAGTATCTTCTTGATATCGTTTTGTGCCAGGGCCGCGAAGGCGCCCAGCAGTGCCGTTATACAACCGGTAAGCGCTACAAAATCGAGCGCGAAGGGGGTAAAAAGGAAATATACCCTTGCCAATAAGAATACACCTGCAGCAACCATGGTAGCCGCGTGGATGAGGGCAGATACCGGCGTAGGCCCTTCCATTGCATCTGGTAGCCAGGAAAACAACGGAAATTGGGCCGATTTTCCGATTACGCCACAAAAAATACATAGCGAAGCGGCCGTTTTCCAGGAAAGGGCTTCGGAAGAAGTACTCAGCGTGATAAGATTAAATGATTCCGCATGAGCCCATAGAATCATCAGTCCGATAAGAAATCCAACATCACCCACACGATTGAATATGAAGGCTCGTTTTGCAGCATCCGCGGCTTTTGACTTTTCTTTCCAATGTCCGATAAGCATAAAAGAAGAAAAACCCACCAGCTCCCAAAAGACAAAAACCAAAAGAAGATTATCGGCAATGACAATACCAAGCATTGAAAAAGTAAAAAAGCCGAGCATACCGAAGTATCGCTTAAGGTCAGGATCGCCTGCCATATAGCCGGCGGAATAGGAGTTAACAAGAAAAGAAATCAAGGTAACAACGAGCAGCATCAAGGCCGAAATATTATTGAGAAAAACACCTACAGCAAAAGTAGATCCGGCGACAGTGAACCAATTCCAGGTCATGGTGAATGGCTGTTGGTTCCACGTACTATAAAGAACAACTCCGGCGGCCAGCGTACTAAGCAGAAGAAGAAAGGGAGACGTGAATGTTACCAACCATGAATATTTTTCTGAAATAAGAAGCGATACGGCAAACGAAAACAAAGGAAGAAACAGGGCTGAAAAAGCGCAGGCCATGAATACAGCTGTGTCGTATGATGGAGTGGCTGCCAAGTTTAGTCCTTTAGTTCGTTGATCTCGTCGGGTACAGAAGTCTGATAGTAATGATACACTTTAATCACAATAGCCAGTCCGACGGCGGCTTCGGAAACTGCAACGATAATTACAAACAGCGCAAACATCTGCCCTTGAATGGAATCGGGGTATAGTTGATTGAAAGTCACTAAATTCAAATTTGATGCATTCAACATAAGCTCAATACCCAACAGCACCATGATCATATTTTTCTTGACAATAACGATGACCAATCCGGCAGAAAAGAGAAATGCCCCAAGATATAAGAAATGCGCTATCGGAAACATCTTTTCTTCATTTTGATTTTATTGTTGAGGCGGTGACCGCTGCTCCAATCAGGGCTATGAGTAGCAATATGCCTCCTATTTCAAAGGGCATTACAAATTCACTCATGAGGTCAATGCCAATTCTATTTACGCTATCATATTGCTGTTGGTATACGGCACGCTCAGCAAATGAAGTTTCTCTGGAGATAACATAGATGAGCAGGGCAAGCAAAGAAAGGCCTGCCAACGTACCAGAAAGTTCGTACATATGTTCTACTACCAGGGGTTTCCCTGATATCTTGGTCGTTAACATGATACCAAAAATAATTACCACCAAAATACCGCCTGCATAGACGAGTATCTGCGCTACAGCAATAAATTCTGCAAAGGCCAACACATAAATACCGGCTAATGCAAGTAAGCAGATTATCAAAAGGAGCGCACCATAAAATACATTACGGATGAAGATCAACGCGAAAGCGGAAGATGCTGCTGCAAATTCAAAAAAATAGAACATGAATGATGCTATGTTCATGATGTTGGCGGGCTGGGGGGTTTTATTCTTGGTCTGAAGACAGGTTTGGCTGGTGTTGGCTGATTTGGGGTTACTTTGCTTTCTTCGGTGGATGAACTTTGAGCAGCTGCAGTGGCCTTGTTTTTTTGATACACATCAAACAGTTCTTTTTTTTCTTCAATTTCGTCGCTGCTCATTTCACCAAATTCGAAGTTATGCGCTCTGATATCCGTCACGCTAAAGTCATATACCTTGGTCATCGTTAAACATTCAGTAGGGCATACGGTAGTACAAAGTCCGCAGAAGCAGCATTTTCCCATATCGATATCGAATTTGGCTGCATAGATACGTTTTGGCGTTCCATCTGAAGTCTTACCGAATTCTTCTACTGCCCTGATGGGCTCAATATCAATACAATCGACAGGACAAACTTTAGCGCACTTGTCGCACACAATACAATCATCAATTTCATTGTGGAGCCTGTATCTGCCCGTATCCGGAACCGGTAGCATCACATGGGGGTATTGGATGGTAGCAATACCTTCTCGCTGATCAAAATAATCGCTTGCTGAAATAGACGAGATTTTTTGATTTTTCCTGGCATGAATCAGGTGAACGAGCGTTAACCTCATTCCGCGATAGATGGCGTAAATTGAGCTTTTGATGTTATGCCAATATATTGTGTTGCCGGACATTTTCAGATAACAAAAATAGAAGGAAAAGGAGGTTAGGTACTATTTCAGCTGGATTATTCGCCCTGAGATGAGAAAATAGCGATACTGGGCTGCAAAGGCAACTTGTTGAGGCCAAATGCCAATTTTCATTAAGGCTTGGCTTTTGGCAAAGTAAAATGGAAGCTACTGCCTTTGTCCACTTCGCTTTCTACCCAAATTTTTCCACCATTCTTTTCGATGAATTCTTTGCAAAGAATTAATCCTAATCCGGTTCCTTTTTCATTAGCCGTTCCTCGGGTGGTGTATGGGGCGGTCTTATCGAATAACATTGCCAAAACCTCTGGGTTAATGCCGACACCGTTGTCCGTTACGCTGATAAGCCACTCATCGCCGTTATCCTTGGCATTGACAATTACTTGTCCCCCGTCATTCGTGAATTTAATAGCATTTGTCATCAGGTTTCTAATAACGAGATTTATGGTGTTGGAGTCAGCGAACCCGATGGCATTCTGAGGGACTTCGTTCGTCAGCTTAACGTCCTTTACTTGTACGGAACTTAGTAATTGAATGTTCTCTTCCACAATACTACGGATATCAATTTTGGATGCCTGAAGATTCAATTTGTCCATTTGAAGCAGTGTCCAATCCAGTAGATTGTTGAGCAGCGTTCGGGTGTGGTTAAACCGGGCCTTAAGTTCTTTCACATGTTTGGGTAATTCTTCTTCGCTCACTGCGCCTTTATCCAATAGGTCCAACAGTCCCGATAATGCGTTAATGGGTGAACGGAGATCGTGCGAAATGATTGAAAAGAATTTGTCCTTCACCTGGTTGAGTCGTTCAAGTTCCTCACTCCGTTTTTCCATCTCTTCCTGATGTTGCAAAAGCAACATATTGATTTGGCGCCTCCTCCTTCCACTGCGATAGACTGTTAAGAGCAATATGACACTGAGCGCCATAACAACTACTAAAATATTTCTAACAAACTCCTGTTTCTTCAGCTCACCCCGTTGCATGTTTTGCAATTCACTTAAAAATGCAATCCTGGAATCACGAGACTCGGTCTCAAAACGCAACTGATCGCGGAGTAGCTTGCCCTGCATTTCCTGGCTAAACAGGGAGTCTTCTAGTTGCTTATACTCCTTGTAGTACAGCAATGCTTTCTTGAAGTCTCCTTTCATTTCCCAGAGCAGAGATAATTGGTTAAAGCATTTGATTTCAAGTACCCGCGCATTTAATTCTTTAGCAACGGTCAGGCTACCTTCAATTTTATTGAGGGCCTCATCGTACTGGCCCTCATTTGTGTAAAGAATTCCTCGCCCGAGTTCCACTTCTGCAACCGCAAAACGATCATTTGTCAAATTGCTGAGCGCATAAGCAGAATCATAATAGGCACGTGCTCTTTCAACGTCTCCTTTGCGGAGATAGACCGTAGCCAGCTTTGAATGAATTTTGGGCTGCAGTATCCTTACATCCAGTTTGCGGGCAAATTTCAATGCCAAGGCCAATGTTTTAAGCGCGGAATCATATTCATGCTTCCGGAGTTGAACATCGCCGATTTCATCGTAGGCGTAGGGAATGCCCTCCTCATCTTTTTGTTGAATGCTCATTTTTTTGGCAAGGTTCAGGTGATCCAATGCCTGATCGTACTGTCCGAGCTCCTTAAAGACCCTTCCAACGTTGTGATAGGCGATGAGCATGCGGATTGTGTCATGCACGGCGCTGGCGATACGATACGATTGCGTAAAATTGAAAAAGGCATCGTCATATTCGCCCAGATTATAATAGTCATCTCCAATATCGTTGTAGTCTCTGGCGATATGAAGACTATCTTTTAGCAGGAGATCATTTTCGAGACAAAGATTATCATATTTGAGGGACCCTGTGTAATTACCATTACTGGTCAGTAGAAACGATTTCCTTTGATAGGCTGCAACTTTCATAACCGGATCATCCAGTTTTTCAGCCAGGGCCAATGCTTCATCTGTATACTCCTGGCTGCGGGTGAAGTCGGAATAATGGCTTAAGGATGATAGGGCTATCAGAATTCTTATGCGCGATGTATCAGGCAATTCTTCTTTCAATAAGTTCTCCAGACTATCTATTTTGCCCTGGGCGTGCGTGTAGCCAGATGCAAATGAAAGGAGGATTAGTAAAACACAGTACTTTGTTTTCACGCTATTAACTAAAGATTAATTTCCAAAACCCTATTACAACAACCAACACCAGCGCCATAGGTGTTAAGTACTTCCAGGATAAATTCATTAGTTGGTCAACTCTGAGGCGTGGAAAAGTCCAACGAACCCACATTTGCATTGCCACAAAAAACAACGCCTTACCCAACAGCCAGAAAATTCCCCATACGGTTGAAGCCAACGTACCTGGTTCACCACTTGTCCATTTGGCAAGTGGTAAAGAGGCTATGTTTGGAAGCGGCGTACTCCAGCTTCCAAAAAATAAAACTGCTCCCAATATACTGACTAAAAGCATCATTCCATATTCAGCAAGCATTATTACGGCCCATCGAAAGCCGGAATATTCTGTTTGAAAGCCAGCAACTAATTCAGATTCTGCTTCCGGTAAATCAAATGGTGCGCGATTACACTCGGCCAGTGACGCAACAAAAAAGATGACCCATGCAAACAGTAAGGCTGGCATTCTAAATATATTCCATAGCAAAAATCCACCTGTGGAACCCGTCTCAATGCCTAGAGATGGAATACCAAATAGGTATTGGGGTGTTTTTTGGAAAATGCTTTGCTGGTATGAAATTTCCTGCAGATCAAGCGACTGACATGCCATACAAACGCACAGAACAGAAAGACCCAGCGGTACTTCATATGAAATAATTTGCCCGGCAGATCTCATGGTGCCAAGCATGCTATATTTATTGTTCGAACTCCAACCGGCGATGACAATACCAACCACGTCCAGGGATACGATAGCGATCAGAAAAAATAATGCGGTATCAATTTGCGCGCCGGTCCAGGATGGAGCGAGTGGCAATACGGCAAAACCCGCGAAGACTGTCGTGAAAATAATAATCGGCGCAACGCGGAACAGGGGAGCGTCTGCTTTTGCAGGCACAATGTCTTCCTTCTGAATGAGTTTAAGCAAGTCGGCTATAGACTGCGCGAAACCGTAATACCCAACTTCCATTGGGCCGAGCCTGTCCTGAATAAACGCTGAGATTTTTCGCTCTGCATATATGGCAACAATGGTGTAGATCAAGAGAAATGGTAGTATAAAGAGCAGTGTTGTCAAGCAGTATGGGTAGATATTATAAAAGTGGACACAAAATTGGGAAAATTATTCGTTTGGATTTTTGACTTCTCACGCAGAAACATACATCATTTTTATGTCAGTTCCATAACGGGTGCCTTTCTAACTGAATAGTTTCATGAAAGAACATCCTGGCTGCTGCTTCAAAAGATGCTGTATAATCAGACACCAAAAAATGATGCTGCGGTGTCGTTTGACGATTTAGCAAGCCTTCTTCTTCAAGGTATTTTTTTAAAGCATTTGCGACGATCTCAGCTGAATCAAGGATTCGCATTTTACCCTGGTAAAATGAATCGATTTCCTTTTTGATGAGTGGGTAATGGGTGCAAGCAAGAATTAATACTTCGATTTTCGCTAATACAGCGTCGGACAAATATTGTGCAATGATCTCGTGACTAATCTGGTTATTGAAAAAACCCTCCTCAATCATGGGGGCAAGAAGTGGCGTGGCCACAGAGCGTAGCCTTATATTTTTTTTACCTTCCCTTATTTTACGCGCATAGACGTCTGATTGAACCGTTCGTTTTGTGCCGATCAAACCTACTTCTTTCCCCGGAAAATTTTCCAGGACAAACTCCACCATAGGATCAATGACATTGATAATATGGGTATCTTTTCTGACATATTCCTTGAGCAATTCATACGCCGCTGATGATGCCGAGTTGCAGGCAATCACGATTACCTTGCAACCTTTTTTGAGCAGAATATCAGTAATTCTAATGGAGTATGCTTGAATGGCTGCTTCAGATTTATCACCATAAGGTAGATGAGCCAGGTCTCCAAAATAGATCATGCTTTCGTGTGGAAGCACGCTGCGTATAGCATGCGCAACTGTTAGGCCGCCAATGCCGCTATCAAAAACCCCAATCGGCTGTCCGGAAATTGAACTCATACAACCCGCCAGTATAATTGATCCCGGTGGGTTGACGCACCCTTGCGTTGAAGATTGAAGCTAGACAGCGTTTGCGGAAAGTTTAGCTACCTTGATTTCGCGCTGCTCTCTATGACCACAATAACTGCATTCATAGTGTGTCAACAAAACGCCTTCTTCGTTGGCCGTGGGCGCTTGCTCAATTTCTTCCTCGCCGATTCGCATCGTATAGTACCCGCATTCTGAACATTCCTCTGCATGCTCATAGGCAGGATACTTTTCTATTTTCGTAGCGCCAGTTTTGTCGTCAATCCAAATATCATAATCCACTGTATGAATTTCCCCTTGCTTTCTCATGACTTCTTCCAAATGATGTTCCTCCTCTGATTCCGATAGCTTGCGCATAATATTGCCATCAGGTGAAATGCGAGGCGTGTTCCGTAGTTTTGTGAGCCTTTTCTCGAGATAGCGAGGATAATAGATGCGAACCATGCTGTAGAAGAAAATATACGCGATGACACCCAAACCGGCGGTTATAAATAATCTTACATAAAACCATCGCGATCCGTCACTAAGTATTTTTCCGGTAGCGAGCGTATTAGCATAAATTGCACCAGCAGCGATAAATGCGATTACAGCATACCAGAAATATTGAATCTCATGCTGGTTTACATAATCATATTTCGCTTTGAGATCTTTGAGTTGCAATACCTTAAATTCATGATAAAGCAAAATGAAGATGCCTGTGACTACACCCGCTGCCGCACCAATAAACATGTATTGGTCCCATTGCGCTAAAAATGTAGATGTGCTTTCCATAGGGTTTAAGAGTTTTGTATAAGGAAATTTAAGAAAAAATTGGGACCAATTATCATTAGAATGTATTCTTTTTGCGGTTTGATTGCCCATTTTGTTGCCTCAGCTAAATTGAGGCTACTACAGTTCGAATGTATTTTACCTTAGGGTGAAGCTCTCCAAGAGGAATAATCAAGATCTCCAGCCAGGTGCAACTGACTTCGTAGTCCGGTGGGAAACAGTGTTTATTGTCCCGAATCCAATGCCTGCCCCTGACCCTTCATACTGCAATAGAAGTCAATAAATTTGTATTATTGTACCCTTTACGAAACGACACATTACAAATCATGGCTAATAACTTATTGCAAGGAAAGCGTGGTATAATTTTCGGTGCATTGGACGAAAATTCGATTGCCTGGAAGACCGCCATAAAAGTAAAAGAAGAAGGGGGCTTATTTACACTCACCAATGCACCTATCGCCATGCGGTTAGGCAAAATCAATGAACTGGCCAAGACCTGCAATGCAGAAATCATACCCGCGGATGCTACCGTGGAAGAGGATCTCAATAATCTCTTTACAAAATCAATGGAGGTGCTTGGCGGGAAACTGGATTTTGTTCTGCACTCTATCGGGATGAGCCCAAACATACGCAAGGGGAAGTCATATGGTGATATGAATTACGACTGGTATCTGAAGACACTTGATATCTCTGCCTTGTCTTTTCACAAAGTATTACAGACCGCAGAAAAATTGGATGCCATGAACGAGTGGGGTTCGATTCTCGCGTTGACATACATCGCCGCGCAACGTTCCTATCCGGATTATACAGATATGGCGCAGGCCAAAGCTATGCTGGAATCTATTGCGCGAAGCTACGGTGCCCGTTTCGCGGAACTTAAGAAAGTCAGGGTTAACACAATCTCACAATCTCCAACGAAAACTACGGCCGGCGCAGGAATTTCTGGTTTTGATGTTTTTTACGATTTTGCAGAAATGATGTCACCACTGGGTAATGCTTCGGCTGAAGATTGCGCAAACTATATAACGGTCATGTTTTCTGATTTCACACGAATGGTAACCATGCAGAATTTAATGCATGATGGCGGGTTTTCAAGTACAGGGATTACACAAGCGCTGATTGACAGACTCGCAAAGTAATCAATAGTTATTGGTGTTGTATACCCAAGGTTCAACCAGCACTGTGAAGTCGTTACTCAAATCTACTACATGGTATCTTTCCCGCCCTGCAAGATCAATCTTGGTTTACACATCATCGACAAAAGGCCCGATGGCTATCACAACCTTATCACTTGTTTTTATCCGGTTCCGTGGACTGATATTTTAGAGGTCATTATTGCAGACACTTTTTCTTTCACATGCTCAGGAAATCCTATACCCGGTATTGCGGAAGAGAATCTTTGCGTCAAAGCCTATGCTCTTCTAAAAGAAGATTTCAGGCTGGCGCCAGTCAAAATACACTTGCACAAAATTATCCCAACGGGTGCAGGGTTGGGGGGTGGTTCTGCCGATGGTGCATATACGCTTAGGTCACTGAATACTATTTTTAAACTTGAGCTTTCGCAGGAAAGATTAATGGCATACGCCGCATTGTTGGGAAGTGATTGTTCTTTTTTTATCCAGGATGAATCCATGCTGGCTACGGGGCGTGGAGAAATCCTGTCGGGAATTCAGGTCAACTTAAGTAACAAATATATTGTCCTCGTGAAGCCCGGCATTCATGTATCTACAGCAGAGGCATATGGGGGTATCCATCCACGACAGCCACTGCAATCCATTGCACAACTTGTCAGTGACGGGATAGAAACATGGCGACTTTTCCTCAAGAACGATTTTGAGGAATCGGTATTTAAGAAGTATCCCGCCATTGAGGACATAAAAGAAAAGTTGTATTCCTTAGGAGCCCTATACGCTAGCATGAGTGGATCAGGTGCTGCGGTGTATGGTATTTTTGAAGCAGAGGTTAATTTGGCAAGCCAGTTTCCCGGGGCAACGGTTTGGTCCGCCCCGATTCCATAGCGCTACCGGTGTACTTCAATAGGAAGTCTTCGATCGTACTTTGCTTTGAGGAATGGATAAAGTATGACCGCCGTGAGAATTATGAATGTGCCAATGTAGAAGTTCAAATTCATCTTCTCCTGATCGCCAAAAATTAGCACGGCCATGATAATACCGTAAACGGGTTCAAGATTAAGTGATAATTGAATAAGGAAGACGCTTATTCGCTTCATAAGTTCAACAGCTGCGGAATAGGCATATACCGAGCAGGCACCCGCCAGTATTCCAATGTAAACCCAATCCATTGCGCTGGGCAACAGCCGCAAGACGCTTTCCCTTGCCCAGGTTATCTTATAGAGTGGCAGAAATATGCTTAGGGCAAGAAAAACACCAATCATTTCGTAGAATGTAATGGTGAACGCAGGGATACGCCTTACCATTTTAGAATTAAAAACCGAAAATAAAGCTGAAGTAAAACCGGCTACGATTCCAAAAAACAAACCAAGCTTGTACTGGAAGTCGAAGGAGAAAATGATGTAAAGCCCGAAGATTACGACAAGGCCAAGAAGCAATTCGAATTTTTTTACCCGGCTTCTGTTTAACCAAGGTTCCAGCAATGCCGTCCATAGCGAGTTAGTAGCAAAACCCACAAGGCTTACCGAAACGTTGGAGACCCGTGCCGAGCCAAAAAAAGCAACCCAATGCAGGGCTACAATAAATCCAATGAGAATGAGCTTTGTAAGATCCATTTGGGTCACGCGGAAAGATCCGTTAACAGCCAGAATTACAACACTTAAACCCAGCGCTGCCAGTAGGGAGCGATACAAAACCATTTCTACTGGTGGAATAGAAACAAGCTTCCCCAGAATGGCTGAGAAGCCCCAGAGAAAAACAATGAAATGAAGCTTTAGGTAATCAGCGCGCGAAGCCATTACCGGGGCACGAATTTATACATGATAATGGAAATAACGCCAAAGATAATATTTGGAATCCAAACAGAAATTTGAGGAGGGAGCGCTCCCGTTTCGGCAAAGGTCCGGAATAAGGTGAAAAACAAAATGAAAATGAAGGACAAGAAGAACCCCAGCACGATTTGAGGCCCCGTTCCGCCTCGGCTTTTTCGTGAAGACACAATAACACCCATGAAGACAAGAATAAAAATGGTAAATGGAGAGGTGTAGCGGGTGTATTTCTCAACTTCATAGACTTCTATACCCGTTGAGCCGCGTGCACGAAGCGTATTGATGAAGTCATCAAGTTCTTTCAGTGTAAGACCATCGTATTTGCGGTAGTCGCTTTCGAACTCTTTTGGTTCAATGACCAGTGCCGTATCAAGTGAAGCACCCGCAATAACAGTGTCTGTTGATACCATACGCTTTGTTTCAAATCCTTCAGCAATTTCTGGTTGCTGCGGTATTTCAAATATGCCATCAACTTTCTTGAGCGACCAGTCACGCAGGGTCCATTTCAATTTAGTCGAATCCCACTCAATGCGATTGGCGCTGAGCTTTTCCATCAGCTTATTATTTTCAAATCGTTCCAGGGTAAAGTGATATCCTATTTGCGTACTGTTGTTGTAACTTTGCATGTATAGGTATGTATTCGGGGCCACCTGAATGTGAACATTTCGCTGATCGAAGTAATACTTACTTTTTAGATATTGTACTTCGAAGGACACTCTAGATTTATTTGAATTTGGGATTACCCAGCCATTTAGAACAAAATTCAAAACGCCAACCAATGTAGCACCGACGAAGAAGGGCAAAAGTATTCTTCTGAAACTTACGCCACTGCTCAGGATCGCTATTATTTCTGAGTGTCCTGCCATGCGGGAGCATACATATACCGCAGCAATAAAGATTGTTATGGGTGCCAGCAAACTTCCAATCCAGGGTATAAAGTCCAGGTAATAACCCAAAATTTGAGTGGCACTAAGCCCCGCCAGGGCAAACTTGTCCATCTTTTCGGTGAGATCGATGATCGTGATTATGGCAAGCAGAATCAGCACAACAAAGAAGAATGTGCTTAAGAATCGTTTGAGAATATATTTATCTAAAAGCTTCAATCAAGACCTGTCATTAGTGAGCGTACAATTCTTTCATCCCCAATTGGATCCTTACAACCTGTTGCTGACCTTTTTTACCATCTTTTCTTTCCACACAGTAAAAGTACCTTCAATAATCTGTTTTCTGGCTTCTTGGACCAGCCATAAGTAGAAAGTAAGGTTATGAATAGATGCAATTTGCGCGCCTAAGATTTCTTTGCTGATAATGAGATGGCGTAAATATGATTTTGAATGAGATCCGCTGGCATATCCACCAAGTGCCGCATCTATCGGGGAGAGATCGTCTTTCCATTTTTCATTGCGGATATTAATAATCCCGTCGGTGGTGAATAACATTCCATTCCGTCCATTTCGCGTAGGCATTACGCAATCAAACATATCGACACCCAGCGCAATACATTCGAGAATGTTCTCGGGGGTCCCCACCCCCATGAGGTATCGTGGTTTATCCCTTGGGAGGATGCTGCAAACGAGGTTGGTCATTTCATACATCTCTTCAGGGGGCTCTCCAACAGATAGTCCTCCTATTGCATTGCCAGGCTGTTGTTGATCCGCAATAAACGCTGCTGATTCCTCGCGCAGATCTTTGTAAACACTTCCCTGCACAATGGGGAAAAGTGCTTGTTCATAATCGTATTTCGGATCGGTCTTTGAAGCTTGGTCTATGCAACGTTTTAGCCACCGGTGCGTCAGCGCCATGGAATCTTTTGCATACCTGTATTCACAGGGATAGGGTGTACATTCATCAAACGCCATGATGATATCAGCGCCTATGGATCGCTGGATATCCATCACATTTTCCGGCGTAAAGGTGTGCTTGGAACCATCAATGTGCGATTTGAAAACAACCCCCTCTTCAGAAATCTTCCGGTTTGCACCCAAAGAATATACCTGATAACCACCGCTATCGGTTAGTATGGGCATTTTCCAACCAATGAATTTGTGCAACCCACCTGCTTTCTCCAGCAATCCTATTCCCGGGCGCAAATACAAGTGATATGTGTTTCCGAGGATGATTTCTGCCCGAACGTCATCTTCCAGCTCGCGTTGATGCACTGCCTTAACAGATCCTGCAGTACCAACAGGCATGAAAATTGGCGTTTGTATTTCGCCGTGCGCCGTTTCAAGTATACCCGCACGTGCAGATGACTTCGAATCGGTTGTTGTAAGTTGAAATTTCATCCGGGGGGCAAAAATACCCTTCTGGTACCACAATTCCACGATAAACCAGTGGTCTATTCCTTTAATGAATACCCGATTCCAGGTATGAATCTACGTTTTGTTGGGTTATTATTTCCAATGGAAAAAGATCCATTTGCGGAGCTGGCCGCTTAAACATTAGGTGGTTAGCCAGGTGACTTATTCCAAGCTGTGCTTGTCGCTTGGGATTTTGATTGATTAAGAAATCAATTGTGCCGGACTTTAGATATTTGAGGTTCTCTTGTAAAATATCATAACCAATTAGTCGAATATCGCTTTTGCCGTAGGTTTCAACAAATGATGCCGCCACCGCAGTACCCTTTGAGGTGCTGACAAAAATTCCCTTTAGATCGACCCTTTCCAATAACGACCGCATTTGATCATCAAAAGTAATTTGATGTGGGTTCAGGCTTAGATCAACAATCTCAAATTTTGATTTTTGCTGCTCCTTAAAATATTCCCGAAATCCCTTTTCTTTTTCTAATAAGTGAATAGAATCATGGACATCTTCATCAATGTGCAGTATGGCAAAAGTTGCAGGTTCATGCTGGCCAAGATTCATGAGTTGGGCTCCAACTCTCCCGCTTTGGGTGAGGTTTTGACCAATGAAGCCCAATGGTTTACCTTCAAGAATATTGGTATTGAAAAGAATATACGGTATTTCCCGTAGCTGAAAGAGCTCAAAAGCAGATACAGATTCATAATAAAAAATTGGAGCAACGAGGATTGCGTCCGGGCCATCATCAATAACTTCTCTTGCTATTCTGTGAAATGATTCTTTATTATACAGGTCAAATGGAATCGTTTCGACAATAATACCGTATTGCGACCATTCTTTTTGTGCCTGAATTATTCCGAGATTCGTTTGCGCCCAATAGGGATCAAGTGTCGGATCAGGGATGAGTGCCGCAATTCTGTAGTTCTTGTTTGAACCTAATGTACGTGCAATCAAATTAGGTTTGTACTCTATTTGATTCATTACAGCTGTGACTTTCTGAAGGGCACTATCAGATACTCTGCCGCGGTTGTGAAGTACGCGATCAACCGTTCCTACCGAAACGCCGGCAAGCTTGGCTATATCTTTAATCCGTATACTTTTTCCAAAGTCCATAGCGAAATTGATTGAAATTTGTGACCAGGTAGGTAAGTCACATGCGGTAACCTCAAGATGTTTTCGCACACAAATTAGATGTGTGCGTGCACATTTAAAAAGATTCTTCGGTTTTATTTATGTTTTTTCTGCCTCCTGTTGGCCTTTCGAGCAATCCGGATTCATTGGAATTCAGAAACGTCAACCCCTGAAGTCATTAAGGAAACGTAGAAACAAAGGCAGTTTTCTCTTACTACCATTACCGCATTTGAAGCGATAGGTAGCCGACCCAATTTCCTGAATTCCCATCTGTTTGCTTCTTAACCGTTGGGTTAGAGCTCCTTTTTACCTTTTGGACCTTCCTGCACCCTGCATTCATCATGACTAATTCTTGGAATAAGAAAAGGTGGAAGGTTTCTATTTGCGCTAACCTTCGATAATGATAGCCGCAGCCTTCTATATTTGTGGTTTCTTTAACTACCCCACACCATTGCATTTGCTTGTCATTACTTTTTATGTAATCATAGGAATCCAGATTGTTTATTGCCTGGCATTCATAATTGCTATTTCGACTCAACAGGAAAAGGGAAAACCGAAGAGCTTGCCTGTTTCTGTAATAGTTTGCGCACACGATGAAGAGAATAATTTGCGGGAATTGATTCCCATATTGTTAGCCCAGGATCACGTTGAGTTTGAAATAGTTATTGTTGATGACCGGTCAAATGATGCTACAGTTGACCTGCTGCTAAAAGAAACAGCTAAAGATCACCGCCTGAAAATGGTTCGTATTGACCGAACACCGCCACATGCAAATAGCAAGAAGTACGCGCTCACAATGGGAATAAAGGCAGCCCGGTATGAGTGGATTTTACTGACTGACGCTGACTGCCGCCCAGCCGGAAATGCCTGGATCAGTACAATGAGTTCACGCTTTGGTAACGCTACGGAGTTCGTTCTTGGGTATTCTCCATATCTAGAAAAATCGGGAATACTCAATGCATTCATTAGGTTTGAGACACTGCTCACTGCCATTCAATATATTTCATTTGCACTACTGGGTAATCCATTCATGGGTGTTGGCCGCAATCTGGCATATCGAAAATCCATGTTTTTCAATGCGAAAGGGTTTAATAATGCATTGCAAGTTACTGGTGGAGATGATGACCTGTTTGTAAATCAGCATGCGCATGGAAACAATACTGCCGTCTGCTTTACAGTTCCTTCGCAAGTATTTTCAATTCCTGAGTCTACCTGGGGTACATTTTACAAACAAAAAGTGCGTCACCTTTCAGTAGGCAAACGATATCGCTTCAGCCATCAGTTGCTACTAGGTGTTTTCTCAATTACCTGGATATTAACATGGTTTATCGGTATTCCGCTTATCTTTTTTTCTTTCAATAATTATGTTGTAGCAGGCTTGCTCTTACTGCGTATGATCCTCGTTACACTAACTATTCGCGTATTTGCCGGAAAACTCGGGCAGAAGTTTGAGATCTGGATTATTCCGCTTTTAGATTTTATTTATGCCTTTTATTATCTTGTCACCGGCCTGCGGGCATTGGTAATATCAAAAGTAGAATGGAAGAATTAGAAAGCCGGTTTTCACCAAAAGCACTTGAGGATTTTGCGCTAATCGACAGGGCTGTCGGCGGTGACGAAAAGGCCTATGCCAGACTGCTTGGTCGTTACAAAAGGCCGGTATACCACATGATCCTGAAAATGGTTCGCAATGTCGACGATGCTGAAGATCTTACCATTGAATCGTTTGCCAAATCGTTCAGAAGTCTTCACCGTTTTAAGAAAGATTTTACATTCAGTACCTGGCTCTTCCGAATTGCAACAAACAATACCATCGATTTTATCCGAAAAAAGAAACTCAACACATTAAGCATTGAAAATACCTTTACAGACGATGATGGCCAATCCGTTTCTATTGATGTGGAGGATGATAATCTAAACCCCCAGGAAGAGGCCATCAGACAGCAGAAAGCGGAACTTATAAGGATATTTGTTGATAAGCTTCCACCAAAATATCAAAAATTGGTGCGCCTTCGTTATTTTCATGAATTGTCTTACGAAGAAATAGCGGTTGAATTGGATGCCCCACTTGGGACCGTCAAAGCGCAACTCCACCGTGCGCGCGAATTGATGTTTGAGATGGTGAGGAATAAGCGCGATCATATCTAAGTTATTTCCGAAGAAAATCTAGGAGGCGCTTATCATCTTCTTAATTGCAGCAATGATCTCTCCTTTCTTTTCGTGTGCATTATTATTCAACAGAATAATTGTTTTCTCAGCATCAATGTAGCGTATTATTTCAGTCTTGTATCCCGGATTATCACCTGTATGATAGACCATCCTTCCAAGCTTATCATCGTGGCTGATTAACCATCCAAAACCGTACGCTGAAATGCTGTCGCTCGTTAGCTGCACAGGCGAGAATGCAATGCTTAAAGTGGAACTTTTTACAAGTCTTTCAGTATATAATGCACGGTCCCATTTAAGTAAATCCATGGCTGTAGCGCTGATCCTTCCAGGACCTTTCCTGTGCCCTAACCAAATCGTGTAGTTGAATTCGGGAAAAGAATCAGCGCTTATATAGCGTTGTTTTTCGGCAACGAGTAGATAACCCGGTGCAAAATTTCTGATATGTCTTTTTTCTTCAGGCGTACGGATATCGGCGTTTGTCATATTCAATGGACTAAAAATCCAGTTTCGGCATAAGGCTACAAAGTCTTCACCTGATGTTTTTTCTGCAATGGTAGCCAACAGCATATAGCCGGTATTGCTGTACGCAAATTGCGCTCCGGGCGCAAACACCGCAGCAGGTTTGTACCGGATGAGGTACTCAATATTGTCTTCATTGCGGGCGATTTTTGATTTGTTCCAGTATCTTTCCATGATTGCCTGATAGTCTGGCAATCCTGAAGTATGGGTAAGCAAATGTCTAATGGTGATGCCCCTGTATGGTAAATCAGGAAGGTATGCTGACACCGAATCATCAAAACTAAGCTTGCCTTGCTCTTTCAGCATCATGATAATTATGGCTGTGAATTGTTTTGAGATAGAGGCAAGCTCAAAGATATCCATGGTATCCAAGGGAATCTTTAGTTCGAAATTGCGAAATCCAAAGGCCTTATGATAAACAACATTGCCTTTGTCGGCTACGAGCAAAACACCACTGAAATCTGGAACTGTGCCTATTAGGGAATCAATCTTGTTAGCCAACGCATACCCATCAATCCCGGGTTTGGGTCTGCAACAAAGTAGCCCGACAAGCAAAAAGAAATAGGGCGTGGTCAGGATTGATAGTTTCATTAGTTTTGGAATTCAGTTGAAGTAAACCCAAAAACAGACCAATTGCAAACTGCTGAAATCGTATTCCATTATTTTCCAAATCTCACAGATCGCCAACGGACCCAGTTCAGTAAATTGCTTCCTCTCTATACTGAATGGAATGAAAAGATCAATGTCATATCCCGCAAGGATATAGAGAACCTTTACGTTAACCATGTGCTTCACGCTTTGGGCATTGCCAAGGTGGTAGCGTTCAATCCGGGAGCGAATATCCTGGATGTCGGTACGGGTGGGGGCTTTCCTGGAATACCATTGGCAATTCTATTTCCTGAAAGTCGATTTCATTTGGTTGATTCAATTGGAAAGAAAATTACAGTGGTAAGAAATGTGGCAGAAGCATTAGGCCTAACCAATATCAGGGCCGAACAAATACGCGCAGAGCAGATTAAGGGAGAGTACGATTTTATTGTTAGTCGTGCAGTAACGAGGTTAAAGGAATTCTATGGCTGGGTTGATAAAAAAGTAAAGCAGGAATCTTCGCATTTGCTTGATAACGGAATTCTCTATTTGAAGGGTGGCGATCTGGAAGAAGAAATGGCCGAGCTCAAAAGGCCGTATAAAGTATTTAATTTATCAGACTATTTTAAGGAAGCATTCTTCGAGACGAAAAAAGTTGTCTATGTGCCGCTGTAAGGCCCACTTCCAGCATCGATGGGCACCCTTTTTAGCTTATTGTTTGCGCCGTTCTTAAAATACCGTAAGGGCTAACATTCTGCTATATTCAGTTTCCGGGATTTATTTCGTTCAATCATATCCTTCATGATATCAAATGTTTTTTGCTTCAGGGCTGGTAAATTTTCTATAGTAAGCCCTGCGGTAGGTATTTCGGGTGCTACAATTATTTTTATCTTGCCAGGTCTCAACGCTATTGTGCCAGGTGGCATAAGTGGACCTGCGCCCACTACAACCATAGGCAAAATTGGCTGTTGCGTATCGATTGCAATACGAAAGGCACCTTCCTTCAAAGGTTGCAAAATTGCTTTCGTACGGTTTTGCGTTCCTTCGGCAAAAATTAAAATGGATAGCCCGTCAAGCAGTATATTTTTGAGCTTGTCCATACTTTTTTTACGGCTTTCTCCGCTTGAACGGTCTACGATCACCGTCGCCGACTGTGCAATCCATCCAAAAACGGGTATTTTCTTCAGCTCCTTTTTTGCCAAAGGCCTGAATTCCCCGGGAATGATGAGCCTTATGCCGGGAATATCCAGGAAGGATGTGTGATTACTTACATAGATATAAGATTGGCCCTTTCTAAAATTCTCACGGCCGTGAAATTCGTATCGAATGAAAGTTAGCATGCTGAAGATCCAGGACCAAAGCCACAAAAATTTATACCCAATCCAGCTGAAATTTTTGCCAAGGAAAAAGGGAAGTACAATACCGGGAAGAAGGAGTAGCATAAATACCGAAAAGACGAGAAATACCCAGAAGGCATAAAGTTTCAGGATGATGAAATTGAATATTTTCAAAACGGGCAGATAAATTATCTTCGAAAGTTCCGAAAGTTTGCTGAAGATGCAAGAATAGCGCTAAAATGGATGCTGAGAATACTATGTATCCTGTTGAGGGGGATTTTTGGACCAAAAATATTTTGTCAGTAACTTTTTAAGTTCTTCGCTATCAAGCGGTTTTTTGAGATGTTCATTCATTCCTGCCTCGAGGATTTCCTTGGTATGCTCGGGAGTGGTAAAACTCGTAAGGGCAAAAATCAGTATATCCCTGTTTTTCAGATCCTTTTCATCTCGAATCCACCGTGAGGCATCCAGGCCGTCCTGCACAGGCATGTTCACATCCATCAAAATAAAATCCAACTGTAAATTCTTTAGTGCCTCAATGGCTTCATCTCCTGTGCTGGCAATTACCGAATCAATAGACAGTGTCGTCAGAATTTTTTGATGCAGGATTTGAAGGATGGGATCATCTTCAACGATTAAGGCCTTTAATTGCATATCAGTCTGTGGATATTAGATAGTGCTGTTTTTAATGGAAAACAGTAGCAACAACGGCACCAATATAATAAGAAGCCAAACCTGCTGTGATGATTAGCAGGTTTGGCAAAAAATCTATGAAAAATACTTGGTAACGCCTGGCGTCGCAATAGGATAAAAACCATTTGCGTCAGGAAGCGTTGGTGGATTGGCGTCCCAGGCAAACTTTTCAGGCATGATACTAATACCTGAATTAAGGGCCTTGTCCCATTCAATTACTTCACCCGAGTAGGTAGCCATTCTTCCCATGATTGCCGTCATCGTCGCCTTTGCTCCATTTTCCGCGTTTGCGAATTTGTATTCACCCTTTGCAATCGCAGCGAACAGCTCATCGTGCTCAGTCTGATACGGATTATTTTCTAATTTCTTATCGTACTGGTACAATGACTTTCCATGACTTGAAATCTCAGCGGCACCACATTTTACAACACCTTTGGTGCCGACTAATAATTCGTCTACTTTGGCGTACGTTCCTTTGATATGCCTGCACTGGCTATTCATGATGCTGCCGTCAGCATAATGGAACTCTACATAATGGTGGTCATAGATTTCTCCATATTCTTTTCCGGTACGTACCTGTCTTCCACCCATACCCTGTGCTTTTACAGGATATGCTCCCTTGAACCAGTTCATCACATCTATATTGTGGATGTGCTGTTCGTTAATATGATCGCCGCACAGCCAGTTAAAGTAATACCAGTTGCGCATCTGGTATTCCATTTCAGTCTGGCCTGGTTGGCGCATGTTTACCCACACGCCATCATTGTTCCACCACACTTGCCCGGATGTGATTTCACCAATCATTCCATCCTGAACACGTTTGTATAATTCAAGATAGGAATTTTGATAATGGCGTTGAAGCCCGACGACAACGTTGAGTTTTTTCTGCTTGGCAATTTCCGCAATCTCCAAAACTTTTTTTATACCTGCCGGATCTGTTGAAACAGGTTTTTCCATAAACACATGCTTACCTTGCTTGATGGCCTCTTCAAAATGTATTGGCCTGAAACCGGGTGGCGTTGTAAGGATCACCACATCTGCCAGCGGAATAGCTTTTTTGTAAGCATCGAATCCAACAAATTTGGTATCCTCTGTGACAGCAACCTTTGCTTTTACACTTCCCTCATCATTATCATCACTCATTAATGCCTTGTAGCAACCATCAATCCTATCGCGGAATGCATCTGCCATCGCAACGAGTTTTACATTTTGCTTGGTAAGGAGTGCTTGCATTGCCGCTCCTGTCCCCCTGCCTCCGCAGCCGATAACTGCGACTTTAATGGTGTCGTCTACCGAATTAAAATAACCCGCCTTTGATATCAACGGAGCTGCTACCAGACCACCGGCCAGCAAAGAGGATTGTTTTACAAACTCTCTGCGGGTAGTCTTTCCTGTTTCCTTGGTTTTCATTAGATATGGTTTTTAAGATTTATTTTTGTCCCAGATTTATTAGATTATCACTTGGCTATTTCAGCGACCTCGCGGGTCCATTGTTTATTTCAGGTATGCATTGAAGAATTCTGCTATTTCCTCCTTTGAGGGTTGCTCGAATGGTCTAACCAGCCTGAATCCTACAGTCATTCCATCCGTCATCCACCATCTGCTTTTTGGTATTTGCGGATCGCGTCTATTCCAATCTGTCAATGAGGAAATGCGATTGGCGCAACGCGACTCAGTGGCCGCCTCCGTATAAGCCCCCCCCCGTACGACCCGCGGATATTTTGACCCAGGAGGGGTTAATGGGTTTTTGCTTTTGTTGGGAAGCTTTTCATAAGCCTGTGCGTCATATTGATCCAGGGTCCATTCACTCAAATTGCCTTCCATATCATAGAGCCCCCACGGATTTGGCTTAAGTTGCGAAACTTTGTGAAATTTCCCACCACTATTGTCCTTGAAATATCCGTACGCTGCCAGGGCCGCAGGATCATTTCCAAATGAATACGCTGTTGTGGTCCCGGCCCGGCAGGCATATTCCCATTCAGCTTCAGTAGGCAATCTATAGAAGATTCCTGTCTGTGTATACAGCCATTTGCAGTACATAATGGCAGCCGTTTGGCTCATGCTGTTCGTTGGTTGTTTTCCATCCCGACCCATTCCCCAGGTCAGATCGATATATTGAGCGGTTGGGCGGGATACCGCATCAACCTCAATCGCTTTGGTTTGCGGTACTTCCATATTCTTAAAGAATGCATCCCATTCTGAAAAAGTTACCTCATGTACCCCCATCCAAAAGGCAGATATTTCCACCTTTCTTTGCGGTCCTTCGTCTTGATCTCTCCCGGTTTCACTATAGGGGCTTCCAATCGTAAATGTGCCAGCCGGTATCGGGACCATTTTGAATGTTATTTCGGTCTTTGGAATACGTTGTTCATACGGCTTAAAATCCTGAGCGCAAATGGATGGGATGCAAGAAGAAAGGCAAAAGACAATCAAAAGTGATTTCAACATCAAAAGCTTAAATGGACTTTCAAGGTAGGGAAATCTGAACATGCCTGCAACGGGTGTTGCATGGTCTGTATGGTGAAAAGAAAAATTATCGTGACTATTTTTTCCTGATAAGGGCCATGTAGAACCCGTCAAATCCCGCAGATGGCCAACTGTACCGTTCTTCTACGAATTCAAATCCATCTTTGTTCTTGGACAGGAATACTTCAATCTGTTGTTCATTTTCGGCAGGCAGTATACTGCAGGTAGAATAGACCATCAATCCACCCTTTTTTAGAATGTTTCCATAATCCTGCAGAATATGCTGCTGCAGTTCCTTTACTTGCGTAATAAATTCGGGCGATAATTTCCATTTGGCATCAGGGTTGCGTTTTAGGACACCAAGCCCTGAACACGGAACGTCCAGCAATAGACGATCTGCAGAGTTTTCCAGTCGCTTGATGGTTTTAGAAGATTCGATGATCCGTGTTTCAAGGTTACCTACGCCCGCCCGTCTCGCACGCTTTCGAAGTTCTTCGAGTTTCCATTGTTCTACATCCAGACCAATGATGCGGCCTTTGTTTTTCATCAGTGCGGCAATGTGGAGTGTTTTTCCCCCGGCTCCCGCACACGCATCCACTACACGCATGCCTGGCTCCACGCGCATGAATGGTGCAATCAGCTGAGAGGCGGCATCCTGCACCTCAAAAAGACCATCTTTAAAGGCAGGATGACGAAATACGTTTTGACGTTCTTTTAAGACAAGTGCATGTGGAAATTCCTGAAGTGCAGTATTCTCGATCCCGGTTTCCTTCAGGTATTGTTGGAGATCCCCGGTCGATATTTTTAATGTATTGGCACGCAATATCACGTGGGCTTCTTTATTCAAGGCATGCAATTCTTCATCCCACCGATCTCCAAGCTGGTCTTCTCCCAATGTATCTAACCAATCGGGAATTGATTCCCTGAATCTTCTGATCGCATTCATTTTGTCCAGGCGTTCAAAAATTTTCTTTTCGGAAAGCCCGCTAAACTCAACCCAGGCAGGAAGCGGAATATCATGGAGGACGCACCAACCACCCAGTAACTTCCAGTAATCATTGGCGTCGGCTTCCGTAATATTTTGCAATAAACGTTGCCAACGTACGATGTCATATGTGGTCTCAGCAATGAAACGTCTGTCGCGCGCGCCCCACTTGGGGTTTTGCTTTAATACTTTTTCGATGACTTTATCCGCATACTTGTTGCCTTCAAAGATCATTTCGAGCGCCTGGATCACTGCTCTGGTGATATTTATATAGAGTTTCATTCAGTATTTCCGTTGTCGGCGGCAAGTTAATACAACTGGCAGCTTAATCATTACATAGAGGTTCTTAATCGGAGCGAATGCTTCGTGGATGTTAGGGTTGAGGCATCTAACGCGAAATAGGTCGTTCCATGAATGCTTTTTTCAGAGAATGTTTTACCTTGGGTTCTGTCTGCTCTATTCTGGAAATTATACCCTTTAATGGCAACACAATGAAAAGAAGAAACTTTCTCCGTAATTCCCTGACTGCAGCGGCCTCTTCTGTTGCAGTGGGAAATGTTTTCGCATCGCCGTCATTCACTACAGGAACCAAAGCCTTGGATGTGGCTGCCGAGAAACCATTCACCCTTAAGTTCGCACCACATTATGGAATGTTTAATAATCATGGAGGCAAGGATTTTATCCAACAGATAAACTTTATGCACCAACAAGGGTTTCGGGCCATTGAAGACAACGGCATGCTCGCGCGTCCCAAAGAAGAACAAAACAGCATTGCGGCCACCTTGTCAAAGCTCGGAATGGCGATGGGCGTTTTTGTAGTGGATGGAGGCGATAACTGGAAGATATCGCTCACAACAGGTAAACAGGAGTTCAAGGATCTGTTTTTAAAGACTTGCAAAGATTGCGTTGAGCTAGCCAAGCGGGTAAACGCGAAATGGATGACGGTAGTCCCGGGCTTTTTCGAACGCAGTATGCCAATGGGTATTCAAACTGCAAATGTAGTGGATGCATTGCGACGCGGCGCTGAAATTTTTGAGCCCCATGGACTGGTCATGGTGCTCGAACCGTTGAGTGACACACCAGAACTCTTCCTGCGATACCCTGACCAGACGTATCAAATCTGCAAGGCCGTTAACAGCCCATCGTGCAAAATCCTCTTTGATATATATCATATGCAGCGAAACGCTGGAAATCTCATCAACAACATTGACCTTTGCTATGAAGAAATCGGCTACTTCCAGATTGGTGATAATCCTGGAAGAAAGGAGCCTACAACCGGTGAAATAAATTACAAGAACATATTCCAGCATGTTCATGACAAGGGTTATCGGGGCGTTTGGGGAATGGAGCACGGGAATTCAAAAGAGGGGAAAGAAGGTGAGTTAGCATTGATTAAAGCGTACCGGGAAAGTGACGTTAAATGATTTGCATACATGGGTTATCTTGAAAAACAAGACCAAGCGGTCTTCATAGAAAATTTTTGTCGGATAACAATTGATAAATTTTAAGCCTCAAATCTCGTTTTTGGCCTAATTTTGCATGTTGTAACCATATTGATCATGAGGGGGATTCCCATAATCTTATCTTTCATATTATTTCTTTCGATGGCTGTCCAGACAAAAGCCCAGCTTTTGAAGGATATCCAAAGAGCAGCTATTGATCAGGCGAAAAAGCTAAATACAAAAGAGAATAGGGATAAGCTTGCCACGGCCGTGTTGGACGACATGAAGAAGGCCCGCGACGAATTTGACTCCACGGACTTTGATTATGCCATCTTGTTGAGCGATAACTCCGGGCTATTCGATGTTAAAGAAAAGGGGGAGGGCAGTGCCAAGGTCACTTCTATGGTAAGCCTCACCTCATCGTTTTATAAGAATTCAGAACTTACAGAGGCGGAACGTGCGCGGTTCAACCTTGAGATGGGTGAAGTCTTTTATGCCAATGCAAAATTTGCATTGGCTGAAAAGAAATTTGTTTTGGCTAAGACAGCATATGAAGCAGCCGGGCTAAAGCAGGATATCGGATATCTGAAAACCATTTCCAATGAGGGATTGTTGTACGCCACCATGGGCCGTTTCACGCAGGCTGAAGATTTTACCGCTCAGGCACTTGCCATGCGGAAGGCGAAGTTTGGAGAAAATAATACGGGTGTTGCCGCCTCACTCAATAACTATGGCGTGTTAAAATATAATCTGGCCCGGTACAATGATGCTGAAAAAGATTTTGTAACTGCAATTTCCATTATGAAGGGCAAGGGATTACAGTCTGCTATGCCATATGCTATCGCCTTGAACAACGAGGCGATGCTTTTTCAAGCTATCGGCCGGTATGAAGAAGCCGATAAATTACTCAAAGAAGCCATAGGCATAGCAGAAAAACTGCAAAGCAGCAAATCCACCAACCATCTTAAATTTCTGTCAAACCAGGCCCTGCTTTATCGGCAGATGAACAGATTTGCTGAAGCTGAATCGATCTATATCAGCATGGAAAAACGGCTTGGGAAAACCAACCCCGACTATGCAAGCATGCTGAATAATCAGGCAGCCTTGTATATGGTGATGGGTAAAGAAGATAAGGTAGAAGAATTGTTGAAAAAATCTGCTGCCATTTACAAGTCAAGCTTTGGGGAAGAGAACCCGGCCTATGCAAAGTCCGCCAGCGATCTTGGAAATTTTTACAGATATAAAGCACGATACGCGGAAGCAGAACCCTTGCTGCAAAAGGCACTAGCCATACGCGAAATAACGCTGGGAAAAAATCATCCACATTTTGTTCAGTCGCAGGAGGATATCGCAATTCTAAACTGGAAGCGAAATGCATGGCCAAATGCGATTACTGCGTATCACGAAGTAATGGACAAGACGCTGGAGTTCATCAATAGTTATTTTCCACCGATGAGTGAGGCGGAAAAGACCAAGTATTGGGATGTTCTGTCGCCGCGCTTTCAACGATTTTATAATTTCGCCATCGAAGCAAGTGTAACAAATCCTTCCATTGTTCAGGATCTGTTCGATTACCGGATTGCTACCAAGGCATTGCTGTTGAACTCTACCAACAAAGTAAAGCAAAGTATTCTTTCCAGTGGTGATGTAAAGCTGATTAAGGATTATGTCGCCTGGCTTGACCAAAAGGAAACATTGGCAAGGCTATACGCTTATTCAAAAGAAGATTTAAAAATCCAAAAAATTGATCTTGATTCGCTTGAGCGTGCTACTAACGCGCTGGAAAGAAAAATATCAGAGCGCTCAGCTGATTTCTCCTCTGGATATTCATCACAGAAGATGAGTTTCAGGCAAATAAGAAGTTTGCTGGGTGATAATGAAGCAGCAGTAGAGATCATCAATGTTCGTAAATACGATCAAGCCTTTGGTAACAATTCCAGCTATGCAGCACTGGTGCTGACCAAAACAACTGAAATACCAAGGCTTGTCGTTATGGATAACGGACAGCAGATGGATACGCGATATGCAAAGTTTTATCAAAATGCCATTCAGCAAAGGGTTGAGGATGAATATTCGTATGAACAATATTGGTCACGGGTCGACCCCGTGTTAAAAGGAAAAAAAATCATCTATGTCTCCCCTGATGGCGTGTACAATCAACTCAACTTGAATACATTCAGGAAGCCGAATGCAGATTACGTAATCAATCAGTATGATATTGTTATTGTAGGAAACTCAAAGGACTTGATTGCAATAAAAAGCAGGAAAGCCAAAGCATCGAAGAAGAATGCTACGCTTATAGGTTTTCCGGACTACGGCAAAGGGGACATCATTCCGCTTCCCGGAACCAAAGTTGAGGTTGATGCTATCGCTAAAATCTTAAAGTCGTCAGGCTACCAGGTCAGCACGCTTATGCAAAAAACGGCTACTGAAGCAAATCTAAAATCTGTAAAAGGTCCTGTTGTAATGCATATTGCTACACATGGCTATTTTTTGCAGGATGTTGAAAAAACGGGGTTTGCATTTGGTGTCCATATGGAAAATGCAAATGATAACCCGTTGCTTCGTTCAGGGTTAATGCTGGCAGAAGCCGCAAGTACAATCAGCGGACGGCGCATGCCCAACCTGGTGAGCAATGATAATGGGATACTTACTGCCTATGAAGCAATGAACTTAAATTTGGAGGGAACGGACCTGATTGTGCTGAGCGCTTGCGAGACAGGTTTAGGGGATATTAAGGCCGGAGAAGGTGTGTACGGTCTGCAGCGTGCTTTTTTGGTAGCAGGAGCAGACGCACTTATCATGAGTTTATGGAAAGTGGATGACGCTGCCACGCAGCTGCTGATGACCAATTTTTATAGCAATTGGATCAAACTGGGCAACAAGCAAAGGGCATTTAAGCAAGCGCAGCTTCAATTGATGACCCAATACAAGGATCCTTATTACTGGGGCGCTTTTGTGATGATGGGGATGTAATGCGATGCCACCTGTATCAAGGCAGAATAAAATTTGGGGCAGTCTAGTCCTGAATCTGAAACGAATATGGAATTAAAGCAACTTGGAAATTCATCTGTGGCAGTAACACCTATTGCTTTTGGCGCCTGGGCCATCGGTGGATGGATGTGGGGAGGCGCGGAAGAGCAAGCTGCGATTGAAGCTATCCGCGCTTCGTTTGATGCTGGTATCACCACCATAGATACAGCTCCTGTTTATGGATTTGGGAAAAGTGAAAGTCTTGTAGGCCGGGCAATGGAAGGTATCCCCAGGGATAAATATCAGATATTAACCAAGTATGGTTTGAACTGGAAGACTCCTGAAGGTGAATTCCATTTAGATACTACCGATGGTGATGGTAAGCCAGTCCGGGTATTTAAGAATTCCAGCAGGACGAAAGTGATACAGGAATGTGAGGACAGTCTGAAGCGGCTGAAAACGGATTATGTCGACTTGTTTCAGATTCACTGGCCGGATCCTACGACACCAATTCAGGAGACAATGGAAGCTGTAGCAACATTAATACGGCAGGGAAAGGTGCGCGCTGCTGGTGTTTGTAATTACGCGGTAACACAAGTTGAGGAAGCATTAGAGACATTAGACATTGTATCAAATCAGGTTCCATACAGCCTTGTCAACAGGGGTATAGAGAAAGATGTGGTGCCGCAAGCCCTGAAAAATGGAATGAGTATCATTCCATACAGCCCCTTACAAAGGGGTCTTCTTACGGGCAAAATTAAGCGTGATCATACCTTTAATGAAGGTGACACGCGAAAAGGAAATAAATTTTATAGGGCCAAAAACGTTGACAACGTCAACAAACTGCTTCACGCTATAAAACCTATTGCCGACGCTCATGGGGCAACACTAGCGCAGCTTGTTATCAATTGGACAACGAGACAACCTGCAATGGATTGCGTACTCGTTGGGGCGCGTGACAAAACTCAGGTGCGAGACAACGTCCGTGCACTTAGCTTTTCGCTGAGCGATGAAGAACTTAAAATGATAAGGGAGCTTGCTTCGAAAATAATACTTGTGGAGTAGAAACCCTTCGGTGGTATGGACGTGGTACTACTTCACCATTTTTTTGTTCATACCAACGTAATCCTTGATATGCCCAATGGTTTCCACAACAGTTTTGCTGACCAACACATTGTATGTGCCTAAATTTTTGAAGAACCGGATGGTGATCTCATCCTGGTTGAGCAGAATTACTTTTTTCTTGGACTTCAATGCCAATGCCACTTCCGATGCCGTACCCGCGGTCATGCCAAGAATAACAAGTATATTACTGGATAAAACGCTTATGTAATTGCGCCCGCTGCCCATGCTGGTAATGATTTTTATTTGGGCATTCTCAGAGGCGGCTTTGTCATCTTGTCCGGGCAAAATGCCGATCGTCAATCCGCCAACTTCTGATGCACCTTTCATGGATGCATCCATAATGCCAAAACTTCTCCCTCCGGTCAATGTTATCCAGCCTTCTTCGGCAATCGCTTTGCCCAGGTCGTATGCCATCTCATTCTCTTCTGGTGTGGCATTTTCGCCTGGTCCCATTACGCCTACAATTATTCGTGCCATAGTCTAATATCGATAGTTATGCAATTTACGCTGAATACCAACAAAACGAGACCTAACCAACCTAAAATTCAAATTCGCATTCAGAACATCGATAAACTTTTTTACTGGGATAAAACAGGCCAAAGAATAGGAGACGCAGCGAAGAGGCAAATGTAGAGGTTAGTTCTTTCGGAAAATCCCGTTCAATATTTTTTGATCCGCATGCTGGGCATCGGGTCACAGCATCATCATTCAGCCTGAGGTTATTCTCAGACATGATCTGCCTTGCCCGTTCTGCATCATGGCCAAAGAGATGAAGCCGAACATTGAAATTCATGAAGTTACTTGCTCCAGGATACAGATT
>JAOUDZ010000085.1 GCA_029858965.1 Cyclobacteriaceae bacterium | reverse complement strand
AAAAGATATTTCCAAACCATACTTGGCGAGTCTAACTACGCCATGGCTGCATAATCTAGCAAACCGCTAGGTTACGCCTCGTCCCGATAAGATCGGGAAAGCCATCATCGCTCAGCGCTGTCGTTTTGCAGGCGCTGGTTAGCGGTGTCGTCATGCAGAACTGCTCCGTGTGATGTTGCTAAGCACGGTTAAGACCAGTAACTACGGAGAAGTTTAGGCTGTTGCCTGCCTTGCTGTTCCCGACAACCTAAAGTCAACTAAGCATGTAGAAAGTACGGTGTTATCTTCTCTGGACGAGAGTTCGAATCTCTCCGGCTCCACCTTCGCCCGCCAATGCACTGCCTCAGTGCGAAGGCGGGCTTTTTTGTCTGTTAACGCAGCTCATTGAAAAAATGCTCGCATTGGTCTGGGGTGGACACAGATCAGTTCGCCATGTTATAAGAATCTGATTTCTAAGAAGAAATAGTCTGGTTTACCGTACAATTAAAACTGGACTGACGGTTGCCAACGATTAAGTACTGACTTCCAGATTTTCCCTGCCCCATTTCCCCGTGATCGCAGCAGCTTCGTAGGTGGATTGTAAAAAATCCATCAGCATCTTTTCCGGATCAGCGGCCACGCGAACGTCGTCGTATTTTAGGAAGAACTCACCCATCGAATCGCTCCAAAAAGCATTCGCAGGAAGTACTTTTTGCTTTCCATAGGTCGCTGGTGAAGGATATGCATAAGCATAAAATACAGGCATTGGTGAGGCATCGCTCCCAGGCCAAAATCCACAACTGCTAACTTCTTGCGAATAGGCTTCCTGCATCACGGATTTGGGCATGTTGGGCATCGATCCCTGGTGCAAAGGCGCTTTCCTTCCCGAGAAGCGCGTGACGGCCACATCAAATGCGCCCCAGAAAAAATGCACGGGGCTACATTTGCCAACAAAACGACTCCTGAAACGCTGAAAGACATTATGCGTGCTTACTGATGCCTGCCAGAAGTCTAACACTTTTTGTTTGTCGTATGACCTGTTCTCTACATTGTCTTTGAAAGGGATGCTGGGATCCATCTCATTGGGCTGGCCGTGTATTTTGACGTGAATGCCCATGTTTTCCAAGTGGGCAAACAACTCCTTATGAAAGTCTGCGACGGTGCGCGGGTACAATTCTATGCGCACGGTTTTATTAAAAGTAGCGGATAGTACGAGCGCATGACGCTCAAAATCAAATTCTATTTCGAAGATGCCATTGTGGTAGGGCATGCTGCCCGTGGTAAACCCTCGGGCCGTGATGTAGAGTGTAGTATGCCAGGAGTGGTTTTGCCAGGGCATGGATTGCAACCGGATCTTCCCCACGATTTGAGTCCACTGATGAATTGTTTTGAGCGTTTCACTCCAGCTGTCGTAGTCCAGCGCCGGCCATGCACTGTCACATTCTTTGATAAACGTATTCATCTAACCAAGTTGACCCTCCTGCTGCTTTTTTCCAAGCTAATGCTCATGAAATTGATCATTGGTTGAAATCAAATGTTCTGGCAGGTCGCTAACTGCGCGATCAGAACCTGGCACCTACACCGATGTAAAAGCTCCGGCCAATAGATGGAATGATGCCTGGTCCCGGATATTCATCAGCCCGTTTGGTGAAATACCGCGCATCCTGCAAATTGTTGACCCCAAATTTCACATTATATTTTTTGTACGTATATGTGCCCGACCAATCCATTACTGTATAAGCAGGAATCGGACCGGCAACTGCATCCGCTGATGGCTGTTCAGCATTATCTGCGTCTCCGTACGACTTGGCCGTTCGACTGATGAGAAATGTGGTCGAGAATTTATGGATGCTTAGGGTTGTTCCAAAACGCTCAATGCTGGTGGGCGCGTACGCCACATATTTTCCGTCATACTCACCCGACACATATTTGGCGTCGATGATGGCAAGCGAGTTAAAAAAACTAAGGTTCCAGTTACGGTTGTCCGAGAAAGCCTTTATTGGGGAAAACTCAATGTATGTTTCCAATCCCTGGTGCACGCTGTTGGCAATGTTGGTGCGGTAGGGATGGGGTACACCCAAAGCATCTTCTTTTTCAATAACGCCAACCCGGTTATTGTATTTCAGATAGAATCCGCTTACATCAAAGTTCAGGTAGTCTTTGACCGTTCCACGAAATCCAATATCTGCATTATAACCATCAGCATCCTTAAGATTTGGATCCACAGAAGCAATGGAACCCAGTGGCGTCAGACTGGAATAATCGAAAGGTCTGTAGGCTTGCGACCAGTTTGCATATATGTTGGTGGCCGAAGTGGTTTTGTACTGTATCCCTATTCCTGCAAGAAAAATGTGGCGCGTCCTGGACTGATCAGAGATAACGTTTCCGTCCTTCTCCTCATTTGGATTATATCCCTGAACACCAGATTGTATAAATTCATAACGCAAGCCTGGTGTGACGGATAGTTTTTCGTTTAGCCGGAACGTGCTCTCAATAAAGGGGGCAACATTCACCGTAGTGAAGTCGAGATCGTATCCATATACCGGATTGACCAGGGTCAGGTCGAAATCTGACCCTGTGGTACCTTCTCCACCTCCTTGCCTTTTCATTTTCGCGGTATAGAACCTGACACCGGTCGCAAGCGTGTTGGATGTTTTCCCAGCCTGGAAGTTCGACAGTAAACGTATTTCGGTTGTTTGACTTTTGAATGCCTGACGTCCCACTTCGCGGTTAACGTATTCATTTGTTATAGGATCGATATCATCGGAAGCTTGTGGACCGCCATCTTCGTTTCGCCAAACAACGTCTCTGGCACTCAAATTAATGGCGGACTTGACGCTCAACGAAGATTGATTGGAAAGTTTCCAATCCAGGGTCGCTGTTATGATATTCCACGGAGAGGTGATCCAGTTCCGGGATCTTGTGGACTGCCGCGGATCGGCATAGAAGGCACTGTCGGTGAGACCACCAGGCATGTGGATGCGGTTTCTCAATAGGGTATATTCAAGCCCCACTTTTACGTTCTCGGATACCTGATAGGCTATGTGCGCATGGCCTGAAAATTTTCTAAAGTCGGAATTGGGCCGCCAGCCTTGTACAGTCTGAAATTGACCGAAAGCATAATAGTTTAATTTTCCAATTTGTCCACCTACGGCATTAAACGAGTTGAACAGGCCAAAGCTACCTACGGTTTGCTGTGTGGTAAATTCAAAAGGTTTGGTTGTGCTGCCTTGCTGCATGATGTAATTTATTACCCCGCCGAACTGTGCCCCATATTGCAGCGAGGACGCTCCCCTTACCACCTCAATTCGCTGAACGGCTTCCAATGGTGGCAGGTAATACGACTCCGGGTAACCAAACAGATCAGCCGTAATGTTATACCCATTTTGCCTGGTATTGGTTTCAGTGGATTGTGAAGGGTCCAATCCACGGAACCCAATGCCATTGGCCGGGAAGCCACTTCCTTCTGTTTCAGAATAGTTTGCGCCCGGAACCCTGCCCAGAACCTGGCGCGGATTATTTTGTGCGGTATTGGCATCAAGGCTATCTAACAACAATACCTCTGTTTTTTTACCCGAGTAAATGGCGTGATCATTGGTTTCAGCCAGGTATCCCATGCCGGTTATGGCACGCACCCCGGTAATCACTACTTCCTGAAGTTGCTGGGATGTTTCCACCAGAGTAAAATTTACCACCAGCTTTGCTCCGGGTTTTAGCGCAATCTTTCGTTCCTGCGATTCGAAACCTACGGTCGAAACAGCTATAAGGTATTCACCGGCTTCGGCACTAATGGAATACTCGCCAGAGGAGCCTGAGACTGTTCCCAGGGAAGTACCTGAAAGCGCAATGTTAACGTATTCAAGGCCCGTACCGCCCGCAGACCTGATGGTGCCCGTTATTCGGCCCTGCTGAGCCATTATTTGAAAGGAAATTGTCGATAAAATCAAAAGTAGTGCTGGTCTCATGGGTTTATTATATTAGAATGGTTCTAAATAATGACACAAACTTAGACTTGTTTAGAATTATTCCAAATAAAAAATAATAAATTAATGGCTGATCAAGGCGGGTTCACGCCTGCGCTCGCTAAAAGTGGGAGAAGCCTGAACTGTTTTCAGCAATGGGAAGGATCTGAACTAGCACTATCAGAAAATTCATAAATTAAAGTCGGAAACTGCAAATGGGGATATTCTCTAAAGCCTTTGGGGCAAATCTCATAAATAAGATGTCTTACCAATGATCACATTTTTGACCGCCATTATTGTCCTCATTTTGGGCTATTTTATCTATGGCAGGATAATAGAGCGTGTTTTCAAGTTTGACAACGAACGCAAAACACCTGCCCTGTCAATGCCAGATGGCGTGGATTACATTCCGATGAAAGGGTGGCGTATTTTTTTGATTCAGTTCCTCAACATCGCCGGGTTGGGTCCAATATTCGGTGCAGTAGCAGGGGCGATGTGGGGACCGGTTGCCTTTCTATGGATTGTCCTGGGATCGATATTCGCAGGCGGCGTCCATGATTATTTTTCCGGGATGCTTTCCATACGCAATGAGGGCAAAGGTATCGCTGAAATTACCGGGAAGTATTTGGGCCCCTACCTTAAGGTGTTTATGCGTGGCTTTACCGTTTTTTTGATGATCATGGTGGGCACTGTATTTGTCGTGGGTCCAGCCAACATTTTGGATGAACTGACCAGTGGTTGGCTTGGCGCCAATGGATGGGTGTGGATCGTGTTTGTATACTATGTGCTGGCCACTATCCTCCCGGTTGATAAAATTATCGGCAGGATTTATCCCGTTTTTGGCGTTGCGCTCCTCTTCATGGCGATGGGACTTTTAATACCGCTCTTGTCGGGTGCCTACCCGATTCCGGAGCTGACAATGAGCAACCTCCTGATGAACCAACATGACAGGGCGGGTTCATTTCCTGTTTTTCCCATGTTGTTTGTTACGATTGCCTGCGGGGCAATTTCCGGATTTCACGCTACCCAGTCGCCGCTCATGGCACGCTGTATGACAAGCGAAAGGCAGGGGAGAAGTATATTCTATGGGGCTATGATTTCAGAGGGAGTTGTTGCCTTGATCTGGGCGGCAATTGGCATGACTTTCTTTGGTGGTATCAAGGAATTAAATATCGCCATGAATGAAAATCAGGGCAATGCGGCCGTTATTGTAAATACCATTTCCCATGTGGTATTGGGGCCTGTAGGAGGGGTGTTGGCGATATTGGGTGTGGTAGCCGCGCCACTAACCTCAGGGGATACGGCTTTTCGCAGCGCAAGATTAATTGTCTCCGATTTCTTGAAACTTAGCCAGGCCGGCATAAAAAACCGGATTATAATCAGTATTCCATTGTTTGCAGTGGGGTACATGTTGTCGCTATTGGATTTTGGTATCATCTGGAGATATTTTGCCTGGTCCAATCAAACCTTGGCCACGATAGTGCTGTGGACCATTACGGTCTACCTGGCATCTGAACGCAAACCCTACTGGTTTGTATTGCTGCCGGCAGTATTTATGACAGAGGTTGTTACGTCTTACATCTTGCTGGCCCCGGAGGGGCTTTCGCTACCCATGGACATTTCATTTATTATTAGTTTTATTATTACACTTCTAGTGCTCGCTGCAGCCATGATGAAAATAGCGAAGCTGAACAGATTCAGCGCGCAGCTGGAAGGCCAATAATTTTGATCCGGAGAAAGACATTAACAACGCTTGCAGGTGCCCACATGCGCTGATGCCGAACTTGGCTGATCCTGCGCAACCCTAGGTAGCCACAATGTATTATGATTATATCGCTAATCTACTATTTATGAAATTAACGGGTACCCTACTTCTTGCAACAATTGTATCTGCGTTGGGAGGGTTTCTTTTTGGCTTCGATACTGCTGTAATCTCTGGGACTACCGATGCGTTAAAAACAGTTTTTGACTTAACAGCCAACAGCCTGGGGTTTACTGTGTCAAGCGCTATCATCGGTACGTTCATCGGGGCATGGTTGGTAGGCGTGCCGGCTGACCGGTATGGAAGAAGGAAGACGCTGTTTGTGCTTGCCGTCTTTTATTTGGTCTCAGCGATTGGAAGCGCCATCGCCTGGAGCTGGGTCTCCTTCATCATCTTCAGGTTCATTGGCGGATTGGCTGTTGGGGGTGCCTCCGTTGTATCGCCTACTTACATTGCTGAAATATCGCCGGCATCTCTCAGGGGAAGACTTGTTGCGGTAACGCAAGTGAATATTGTATTTGGCATGCTCATCGCCTATTTTTCGAATTACCTTATTGCAGGTAGTGTTAGCGTTGATGCATGGAGATGGATGCTGGGAGTTGAAGCCATGCCCGCAATTGCATTTTTCCTGTTACTTTTTTTTATTCCCAGGAGTCCGCGATGGCTGATGGCCAACAAACTGGAAGCGGAAGCAAGGAATGTATTGGCGCTTTGTGGTGCCAAAAATGTTGATGCCGAGATCGGGGAAATCCAGACTTCCCTGGACCTGGAGCGTCATAACATCAAAGACCCGTTTTGGAGTAAATCCTATAGGATTCCGATACTACTGGCCATCGCGATCGCAATGTTCAATCAGTTGTCGGGCATCAATGCCGTGCTTTACTATGCTCCTCATATCTTTCGCATGGCAGGCGCCGCAGCAGAATCTTCTTTATTACAGTCCGTCGCTGTGGGTAGCATATTTTTTGCGTTCACATTATTGGCCCTTCCGGTAATTGATCGATTCGGTCGCAAGACCCTTATGATAGCCGGTTCAATAGGTTATATCATAAGCCTCGCAACAGCGGCTATAGTCTTTTACATGTATGGAACTGATTTTACGGAAACAGGAGGAACGATCGTGCTCATCAGTATCCTGGTATTTATCGCTGCACATGCCTTTGGCCAAGGGACCGTCATCTGGGTTTTTCTCAGTGAAATCTTTCCCAACCGTGTTCGTGCAAGGGGATTGGCGCTCGGGAGTTTCACCCATTGGTTCATGGCCTTCATCATATCCTGGACTTTTCCAATAATTGCCGAAATTTCCGGGGGCCACATTTTTACCTTTTACGCCATTTGCATGATTGCCCAGTTGATTTGGGTGATGAAAGTGATGCCCGAAACAAGAGGTCGCTCACTTGAGCAGATTCAAAAAGAATTTGGCATTGGTTGATCGAAAAGTTACAGTACCCCTGCCATTACTTTAACAGAAGGTGGTCGACGATTGCCTTGCATGATGCTCCCGCTATTCAAACGTGTACAGCAAAATGCCATAACCAACGCCGGCAGGATCGGCTGTATTGGCTGTCTGGAACGCCATGTATTTCCCATCCGTGGAGATCACCGGATTGGAAGCTTTCCCGCCTTCATAATCATTGAAAGTCGTCAGTCGGACAAAGTCCTTACCGGTACCATCAAGCTTTAGTTTCCAGATGTCAATGTTGCCACTGCCTCTTTTGCCACCCAGCCAGTTACATTGTCGGTCGGATTCAACGAGGGTATACACGCCATTGGGAAAAATACCTTCCACTTCCTGATACCCAGCATGATTTGACTGGTTGATGACCTGTTTTGTTTTAAGATCAATGCTCATGGTAGAAGCATCAGGTCCGGGCTCATAACAGGTAAACGTTAATTTAGTATTGCCATCAAAAAAATCCTGTGCTTCGAGTACACAGCTTCTGTCTTTGCTTTCATGGACTACACGTTTATTAATCAACTTAGGCACATCGCCACGGGTATCAACATCAAACATAATCAATTGTGATGACCCTTCTTTGAGGGCAGGTTCCTGTTCATGCGTGAGCGTAAAAGCTATGGTCATATCAGTTTTTGAAACTGCCGCGCCTTCATTGAGCTTATGATTAAGCTTAATAGGTTTCGATCCCCGTTCTTTGCTCAGGTACCAAAGTTCATTATCGCGGGCCCTACTCAGTTTGATGTTTTCAAAATGGTCAGGACCGATTAATATGTAATCGCCATTGGCGAGGTGCATCACCCTTAAAAATACGGCTCCCGGAACATTGCAGGTAAGGCATCTTATGGCGTGTGTTTCCAGGTCGATCACCATGGCGTCACCAAAACTCTTGGCCATGAAAGCAATCTGTTTATTGTCGGGCGAGAAATCAGCCCTTTCTCCGAAATTCGTCAGTACCACAATATTGGAGGGCAAATGCTCCAGTGGATTGCCCTGCTTTCTACTACCCTGAAATAAGAGGACGGTAAGCAAAATTGCTAGCGATATTTTCATCGTGTTTAGTTTTTAGAAGCAAATGGAATAAATAGAGATCATTTTGACCTAAAAATGTATTAATTATAGCTGTAAAAAATATACTTATTCATCATTATTTCCCATGTCCTGAAATGCACCTTTATTTACCGCACGTTATTTCAATCAGGCACTATTGACATCCTTTTACTGCGCAGGTGAATAAGGTTTCAGAACCATACCCGTCATCCTTCCAGCAACGTCATCCGTAAAATTGAGACACGTGTCGAACTTTGCACTTAATCCAGAATTGGTACGAGTCTTTAGCAGGATAGCAATACGTGCCGTACTCCTTCACTTCGGGTTGCTGCATTTAGTACCGTTCGCAAATTACAGATATCTGATGATGCTCATAAACGAAACGGAGGTGAGCAGCAGTATAGCAATAATGTTAGTTGCTGTGAATAGTTTTTTTCGAAGCCTCTGTAATTCCTGCATTTGTTCAGGCGAAGGAGGACCCCCGGATGCAGAAACGACCTTGCCAATCGCATTCATGCGAAGAATGGTTGGGAAACTTACGCCAAGGCCAATGGCATATCCCAAAAGTCCCAGAATGCCGCCTATGGTAAGGAGCATTCCATGGTTTGTCAGAAACCATTCAGGTTGAAAAGTTCCTGAAACTTGTTCAAACATTAGCAGGCCACAAAGTACGGTGAGCGTTCCCGCTGCATTCATGACCAACGGCAGACGGTTGGTACGCGACAGTTGCCCCATAAACTTGCCACCGTCGGGACCTAGTGCCTTAACAGCAGGGATAATAAATCCTGCCAGGTAAAGGGTAGCCCCAGCCCAAAACACACCACAAACAATGTGAATTAAGCGCAAAAAAATCATGTATTCCATTACTGTAATTGTTGCAACATGAAGCTACGATTGTTATAGAAACAAGTCAAGACCTGCACATGCGGTTTTATCAAAGCCTGATGGGACGGATTTAAGTTGAGCGGAAGGAATTAGTACAACCCGCAATACAGCACCAATACATTCGCCTGTCCGTCGGTCTCTCATTATTCTTTAGAAAATCCAAGAAACCAGTCGTAAATATCATTCCCGCCGTAAACCCGCGTCCACACATCATGGCCCATGTCTTCGTGTACCGTAAAGCGGACACTGCTGTCTCCTAATTCCTGCAGGCGGTTCATCCCGGCATAGAAATATTCTTTCCGTGCACCGTTGTCCTTACCGCCGGCAAAAGCCCACACGCCTATTTGATGTTCGGCAATGGGTGCCATCATGTCGGGATGCCCCACTCCAACCAATGGGCTAATGGCAGCAAATGTTTCAGGATGCTTGCTGGCCATGTACCACGTTCCGTAACCACCGCTGCTTAATCCGGTAAGGTATACTCGTTTGGGATCCGCATGGTAGTCGGTCAACACCGATTTGATGATGTTCATCAGGTCTTGCTCACAATTGTTCCAGCCCCTCAAGCTGGCCGTATTAGGCGGAAAACTATCTACGGGCATATCGACGACACCTTTCATAAGTTGATCAGACAACCCTTCTTTTGGTCTTTCCGGCACGCCCTCCGCCAGGCGCACCGGTATCCAATCTGTCGTTCTGTTATCAATGTAACTAATGCCCAATGTATCTGTGCCAAACATATGTTTTTGAGGCACAATTATAATAAAGGGGATGTCCCGTTTTTGGATCCACGCCTCGTACAAGGGGCCATGAATAAGCGTATAGCCCAGTTCATCTTTGCCATTGCCTCGCTCACCGTTACCATGCAGGAACATGATAACGGGCCACTCTTTCTCAGGTTCATCGGCATAGCCTTTTGGAAGGTACAAAAAGAAGTCTCTTTCAAGATCATCTACGGTACTGATATAGGGTACGCGCAAGAGCTCTTCAACAGCGCGTTCTTTTTGCTCACATGCGCTGACCACCCATAGAACAAGAAGGAAATATATTTTGCGTTTCATATTTTTATACTGTTTTGTTTCACTACTGCTGTAATGGTCTTGATACACCGCGTTCAAGGATGCTACATTACATCTGATATGCGAAGTACCAAAAAAAGGGGATCGTTTATAAGATTTCCCATTTATTCTAGAAAGGGTTGGAAGGCATTATTTCCCATGACTTGATGGACTCAATTAACACGTTGCCATCATTTGAAAATACTGAAATTCCTTTCCCGCCCAGCGTCGGATATATTCTTCGTGCAATCGCCTGCCGATCGTTTGCATACACTTCTACTATGGATTTGTCCACAAAGATTCTCAAAATAAGGGGTTCTTCTGCCGTCAGTTCGAGTGGGGCTTCTTCAATAATTTTGCGCCCAAAGCTTACACCTGACTTTCTGGTGTCCACCTTTAGTTTTTTATTTTTCGGGTCATAGTAAACTACTGTCTCCTCCCGACCATCATCCGAGACACATACTTTCATCCCATATTGCGTCGCAGTATTTGGCCGAATTGTTACTTCAAGTTCCATTAATTCGTTGCCAAGCTCATTAAATTTAACTTCACTGCCTGACTTTACCGTTACATTTGAAAGCATTTTTTTATTCATTCTCAGGGCTTCTAATTCTTTAACTGGTCTCATCCTTAAAGTGCCGTCCTCACCAAGCCATAAGGATCTGGGAATCCCATAGGTACCTGTCCATCCGTTATATTTTATTAGGGAATCAGGGCGATCATCAAAAACCCACGACCACATGATTTGTCTCCCTTTGTCATCAATAAGTGCTTCAGGGGCAAAGTACGCATTGTCATTCCAGGTCATGCGTCCATGAATTGCAGGATAGAAATAGTCTTTTCTGTAGTCTCCGACATAGTACTGGCAGCCTTTATTGTGACTTATAAAAAGTAAGAGATGCTTGCCGCTTGGTTTTCCGCCATCCGGATCGGAGGGTAGCGGCAAAAAGCTGGGGCACATGTTGTCTTCCGTTTTACTTGTCCAGCTGCGGTCTGATTTGTAAAACTCGTGTAAATATCTCCATTGATCAAGATCTTGAGAAGTAAACAAAAACAATCTGTCACCCTGGTAATCAATGGAATCCCTGGGGAGGGCGGGTTCTTCTATGTTCCCAACCAATCCTTGTCCACGTGATCCGTATTTTCTAAGCACCAATAAATTACCAGTAAGCATGTAATATTGACCATCTTTTTTCCAAATGTTGGAAGGATCTGCTGAACCAATATGAATTTCTTTGCCCGACGGGTCTTTCATATCTGTAATTCCCCATTCGGTGGATTTGATAACCGGATTGCTACCGAATTTTTTCCAATGATTATATTTGCTGTCTGTATTTCTTGCAAGGCCTATACCTTTTTCGCCCCACAGCATCCAGTAGGATAGTACGGCAGAACCATCGTCGTCAACAAAGGCGCCTCCACTAAAAACTCCTTCGTCTCCATCACCAGGCATTAAGGCGTCGGGGTGATGCCGCCAGTGCAGCATGTCCTTACTGGACACATGCCCCCAACAGAACCCTTTATCAGTACGGTTATACAAGTACATCAAATGATAACGTCCGTTATTGTAGAATGCACCATTCGGATCAAACGGGTATCCCGTATCGTTGGGAATGCAAAAATGATATGCAGGTCGATAGGCATCTGCCAAAAGACGCTCCCTGAATTCTGTAGCTGATTTAATAGCTTCTATTGGAATGGCCTGCACAGAACCAACAGGAGAAACAGCTGGTTTTTCCTGAGATATTCCAGAAAAGTGCGCAAAAAAAAGTGTTGAGAATATCAGAATAAAACGGTATTTCATCATGATAAAATCGGATTCTTCAATTAGCCCGTTGCCCTAATATACGCATAGTATATATTTTCTTCTGCAATGAATCTTATCTTGATCAATATAAGCACGCGCATACAGCGTTCTCCGTTGTTCCATTCGTCACGTGCGTTTGTGTCATAACGTGCCATGGGCACAAGTGATATTTGGATATCGCGTATAGCTTTTGCACAAACGTACGCAATAAAATATCAGAGTTTTCCGCGTGTCATCTTTGTCCAGGGAGTGAAAGCACCCAGGGTGTGATTCTTTATCTTACGGCTATACACTTTGTCCTGGCAAAAAGCGAAGAGCGTGTCGAAGTCGGCGCCCCCAATACAAATACCAGTGACCTTTCCCTGGGGCAGGGGTAAAATAACTTGTGTTGGACCATCCCATGCGCAAATCTGGATTCCCATGCCAGTGGCTACATACAGGTGTCCTTCCCTGTCATAGCACATCGATTCTGCTCCGCTATTGTCCTCAGCGTCGGGTACGTGAAGCCAGTAAAAGCGTTCTTTGTTGCGCAACAAACCATCGGGAGATATTTCGTAGCTGTAAACCCAATGAGATTGTTTATCGGCTACAGCCAGCAGCCATTGATCTGGCGACATCGCTATTCCTGTGGCGAATGATATTGCCGGATCGACAGTGATTTTATTATTATTTTTCACCATCCAGACTTTGCCGTTTTCGCTGGCAGCAGGGCCGGTTGAAACATAGAGTCCGCCATCGGGTTTGGCTAAGACATATTGTCCACGAATTCCATCAGCATATAGTGTTCCCTTTCCTGCGTTATCGTAGCGCATTATTTTTCCTGTTGTTTCTGAAACCGAATACAGGTCACCATTTGCCCCAAATGAAAGGCCATTCGCATGGTCACCATTCTTAATAAAAGTTGTTATGTGGTTTTTGATGTCAATCTTGTGAATTTTGTTATTGGGGGTGTCTGCAAAAAAAATTTCGCCCATGGCGTTGCAGGCCGGTCCGCGGGCAGCCGCAAAACCTTCAGCCACCAGTTGCCATGGTTCGTTGGGCAGAATTATATCATTGACGCGCGGTGCGCTAGTTCCTGCATTTACAGGTTCAGGCCAGCCCTTCCAAAGGTAGCGCATCCCATCAGCAAAAAGATTTTTGAAGCCCACGCAATGATCACCGTTCAAAAGCTGGAACTGATATTCATAACCTGAAAACTTCAGGGATTTTTCCATTTCCTGTCCGATTAAAGTCCAGTCACCCGCGCAATTTTCCATGTCATTCGTGCCGGCTGTAAGAAAAGTCCGAATAGATTTAGCTTCAGTCTTTCGAATGAGCGTTGGTAATTCATGTCCGCCACGGAACGCCACGAAGCTACCACTGATGCAATATACGCGGCTGAATGAATCTGGTCTTTCCCATGCTGCATTGAAGGCAGAAATGGCACCACTGCTGCAACCGCCTATGCTCCTGTCATTCCCTTTGTTGCTCAGGTTCAGTTTATACGTATGGGCAACATAAGGCAGTATTTCTTCAAGCAGAAAACGCGCATAAGTATCGCCCAGTCCATCATATTCAAGGCAACGATTTGGACGGCCAATGCTGTTTTCATTGGGAAGGAATCCCGGTTCTACGAAAATGGCAACAGTTACCGGAATTTCTTTTTTGTGGATGAGGGTGTCAAGAATGCTGTTAAATTGTGCATCAGGATTAAAGCCATCTTGTTGGACATAAACGCATGCCGGTATGGCGGGGTCTATTTGGCTGGGAATGTAAATAGTAACGTTGCGTACGGTGCCCGGGAATATTTTACTTTCTTTAAACTCGAAATTTTCGATAGTGCCTTTTGGTACGGCAACTGCAGTATGTGTCTGGGCATTGCTTATGGTACCACTAAGGAAAGCAATATAAAATGAAAGCAGCAGAGAATTCAATTTCGATTTGGTCATTATTTCACGGTCTATTTTTTCTTAAAATATGTTTTGAGAATGCAGAAGAGTCAAATTAATCATGAGTTGAACAATTGCAGCAGAGGATGGAGAATGTAGCTATCGCAATTGCGTTTTTCATATGGGGGTTATTCCAGTATTTAATTTACCTCATCTTTCAAAAAGTTTTGGACGGATACTGTGTCAGCTATTTCAATGCTCATGAGATCTTCTCCAATGACTAACGGGCCCTCATAATTCACACGTGTTCTCGGAATCAGATCATCTGTTGTTGGTGGACTTATACCTGGATCTGTTGAGATTAAAAGAATATGCGAATATACCGCCAGTCCAGGGTTCACCTGCGAAAAAATTGTTCCTCCAACTTCAGGCGAAATATGAGAACTTAGAATTTTTCTTGTGGTTTCTGATTTTTCAACCAGTTCAGGTCTTGCCAGTGCTACTTCATGTATTAAAACATCTGTTCCTTTTGCATACTTCACCAAGTTTTCGCTATACTTTGTGTCGCCAGAAATAACTACCGAATGTCCCGCATAATCGAAACGATAGCCAAGTGCAGTCATGCGGCCATGATCAACCAAAAAAGCCGTGATCTTAATACCTTTCTCATCCCAGACAATTCCTTCTCCAATATCTTTTGGCAGGACCATTGCCCCACTGTCTGCCCGAATGCCCGGCCTTCTTCCTTCGATATCCGCCTGGTATGCTTCTTCCAGAGACTCCATCATCTTTGCGGTTCCGGAAGGCCCATATATTTGCAGGGGCTCTTTGCGTTGCCCGTATTGCATGGGTAACCAACCCGTAAGCCAAAAGTCCGGGATACCCACCACATGGTCAGAGTGCAGATGGGTCAAAAATATTTTCTTTACTTTGGCAAGCTGAATTTTTTTCTGCCATAAACGCTGGCTAACACCTCGCCCGCAATCAAATAGAAAATATTCTCCACCCGCCTCAACTAAAGTGCCCGGACCAAAACGATCGACTTCCGGGAGGGGCGTCCCTGTTCCCAGCAATGTAACTTTGATTGTTTGTGCCTGAACTAACGTCGGCATTAAAGCGAATGCAATCAGCAATGGAAGGCTTAATATTTTTCGCATGAGTGTAGGGTTATTTCTTACTGTGGCAGTTATGAATAAGTAGGGAGCATTAACCGCCAAAAGTCCCATCAGCGTGACGTAGGAGAATTTCTCTACCGTTGTTCCCTGAAAATCTTCGTTAATACCATTGTATAAAATCCATAAGACAAAAAGTATGTCCCCTGCTATTGCAGCCACGGAAAGCAATGCTGTGAACGGTGATTTGTCTTTTTTCATTTATCGTTAGTTAAATATCGGCATTGGTCAATTTACTTCAGCCTATAGCTTGATTTCAAATACTTTGCATTCCGCAGCACGATTATTCATGTTGCTGATTTTCGTCACCGTATTTCTTGTCACCCAATAGAAGGAAGCCGCATGCAATTCAATGGATTTTCCCTTAGCATCTTTGATGATTAGTTCTCCGTTTACTACGACAATCAGCGTGGGATTCAAAGTTGTCACCAGATTGCATTCTCCCTTTTGTCCCAGGCCCATCGAATAAATTCTTGCCCTTTCTTCATCCTGTATCAACATCAATTCCGGATTGGGCAGCGGGCTGGATGCATGGACAATTCCCCTTGTCAGAATTTCCATGTCCATCACGTGGAAAAGTGCTGAATCTGAATTCCACACGCGGTGAATTCTGGGTATTGTGAAAGCATTGTACGACGCTGCCCCGCTGGTCGAAACGCCTTCTTTTTTGGATTTGTTTAACTCCTGAGAACCGGTCTTTGTATTGGTAAAGGTGATAAACAGGGAAGGAGTTTCATGGGTATGATACAATGTAGTGTCCCCTGGTGGGATCCGCACATCCAACACCCTTACGATTTCATTTTCAAATACATTTTTATGGCGCGGTTCATCTCGTACCGGAACCTGCGCAAAAGAATTCATGCAGCGAACCACCAACAAGACAATCCACAATAGATTTGCCAGTAGAAAATTAGGTTTTGTCATCATGCTGTTGCGACTGCGTTTTGATGAAATTATATCTTTTTTGTGTTATTTTTTTTCCTGTGCTGCAAACTTGGCAATCTCCCTTTTTTTCGACTCAGACACTTCTCCCGTTTCGGCGTAGATTTTCCAATCCTGCAAAAAACCATGTATCTGTTTGGTGAAATTTTTCTTCAACAAAGAGCCCAATAACAGACCCGGCATCCCACTTAAATTTGCGGTGATATTGGAGGTTACCGTACATTTATGCTCGTCTACGACTGCAACTTTAAGATTATTTTGAAGTCCGGAAACGAACTTAGGCAGTTTTACTCCCGCAGCTGACCAAGTTATCTCGTAGTTTCCACTGTCAAAATGAATGATTCTTTCATCGAATTTACCAAAGCCGACCAGTTCGCAATAACGACCACCCGCCGGAGCATTTTCAAATTTTTGTGGTGCTGATTCATTTTTCCAGGATTTAAGTATGCCTCGTCCCCAATCAGCTATGTTCAGAAAATTTGGCCCTATTATTTCCCAGGCCCGGGAAGCATTTACGTTCACGTCAATTGATTCTTTTATATCCAGTGATTTCATGCTTTGTTTAATTTAATATAACAAAAGTATATAATCGGCAATTGTTTGTTCCTGTGCAGTCTTCATCGTGATGACTTATATCCAATGTAGTTTACGTTTAATTAACCCAGTCAAAAGTATCAGGCATCCATGCCTTTTCCACCTGGGTCTATAATGCGCCATACGTGTCAACCAGGCACCTTCATCCGGAACAATTTGATGCCAACCGGTTTCTTTTGCTTTAGAAGCAAGTTACCTCATCCAAAAGATGAATACAATAATCAAAAATATGATGGGGTATGCTGTTCTGAATATCAGATCTAATCTAAGCGCAAAAGCATTTTTTCCTTTAAGCGCATAGGTTGTACTGATTAGCGCTTCAATGTAGGCGACGAATACCAATACGAGTGCTGTAAAGATAAAATGATCCATATGGGTTAGATAGGAAACAGGTGGGAGAATGTTATCCAGCTTATAAAGAAAGGCGATGAGTGTTAAGATGGATGTGCCAGAAACACCTATTTGCGCACCCACCTGGGAAGGGTCGATCCAGAACACGGCCCAGGAAAGAAAAAGAATAACTGTTAAAGGTGCTAAAACTTTCCACCAATAGAATTGAATATAACGCGTGGCTTTATATTCAAAATCCAATCTTGGTCTGACTATTTCTTCTGAAGCATTATCAAATAAATTGGCCTTCATTTTTGAAACTTTGGCACCCATAGGCTCCACTTTCCAGTCAGAGATTGAAAAATTCTTTTCGCTTCCGGAAATTTCCGATACTAACTCAACCTCTTCGGGCGTAAATCCAAAGGCAAGAAGTGAAATCGGAAGGGTTTGGATGTCAAACGGAAATTCTTTGAAATTCAAATGGCTGCTTAGCGTAGCGTAATACCGTTGCGTATATTGAACGGTACCATCAGGGAGAACCGTTACAGCTTCCGGAAACCGGGTATCAACATTCCTGAGATTGTAAATTTGAACATTGGGCTGCCAGATAGCATTCAGCGGGATTGGGATTTCCACCCCCGAAATTCTTTCATCCTTCCATTTTAACCGAATAACAACGTCGAGTGTGAAATTCTGTTCCTTATTGTCAATTTTTTCAATATCTAGTACATATATACTCACCAGAACTTTTGTCGGCACGCCTTTCTCATCCGGGCGGGATCTTGGAAGATCCGCGGTTTGGGCGTTTGTCATACGGGCTAAGAGTATAAGCAAGATGGCTATTGGTATTTTTTTTATCATTTTCATTTTCACTCCGCCAATTTTAATAATATTTCATAATCGTTTGAATATTGTCAGACAGAACGTTTTGCATTTTCATGGATAAATGTGCCCAAAATATTTTGAAGAATATAACTGCTCAGGTTAAATCTTTCTTCGGCTACCGCCTGGGTTAATATATCATTCTTAACAGACAGTTTTATGATGTTGGGAAAAAACTCGGGTGAAATTTACTTATCCCGGTTATGATAATTGTAATGCCAACGCCAAATTTAAACCCCTGATTCCACTTCAATAAAGTGCCTGGCCTTTTTCTGTATTCCTCCCGAAAGGCAATAGCGTACACCAGCAGGAATACAAAATCGTAAATGATGGAATAACGGGCATGCTGACTTATCCTTTCTGCATGCCAGCCTATAAGTTTTTCAAAT
>JAOUDZ010000084.1 GCA_029858965.1 Cyclobacteriaceae bacterium | reverse complement strand
AAGATAGAAAGCTCAACGCCGCTGTTCTTTTCCGCGGATTGTTTCCGAATGTTGACATTTCCTCCATAACCATTCAGTTCTTCTGCTTTTGGAAAATAACCTGTTCCGGAAAGACCCGCAACGATAGTATGTTTTTCATCGGGAGTATAGTTGATATTTTCACTGAATTGGAGGTAGTTCATCGTATTCGTCAATTCGGACGCATCAATGCCAGCGGGGTCGATCAGCGCACTGCGGTAGTGGCCGTATGAAACGGAAAGTGTTGGGGAAGCCTTTCGATCTGCTAATGCTGTCCATTTACCATTGATAACATAGTTGTTCCACGAATATCCAAACTGTTGTGAATACCGGAAGTCATCCTGGCTGGAGTAGAACGTTAGATCAGCTGTACTATTGGCTGAAATTCGCTGACTCAGTCCTACATAGGCATCATAAAAGGACAGTTTGCTTCTTTTTACGTTTGGGTCGGCCGCTTTTTCTAGCGCCCAATTGGCATGCGAAATACGGCCCGAAAGTAAGACTGAGGTCTTGTTGGTTATAGGGCCTTCTGCCAACACCCGACTGGTTATGGGCCCAACGCCTCCTTGAAATTGCCATTTTTCAAAATCACCTCTTCTTGTGCTTATTTCCAGCACAGAGGATGCCCTGCCCCCATAATTTGCCGGCACGTTCCCCTTGTATAAACTAAAACTCTTTACAATGTCCTGATTAAACGCTGAAACAAAGCCCAGTGCATGTGATGAATTGAAAAGTGGGACGTCGTTTAACAGCACCAGATTTTGATCCATTCTTCCGCCACGCACATTGAACCCGGAGGAACCTTCGCCTACGCTGCTCACCCCTGGCATAAGTTGTAGGCTCTTCAGGATATCCACTTCACCCATTAGTGTTGGGAGTGTCCGTATTTCCTGAATATTAAACGTTGTAAGGCCCGGAAGTGACTGCTTAATATTGCTGTCCAGTGCGCGCGAAGTAATAACTACTACATCAAGCCCGGTAGTACCTTCCTCCATTTTAATGTTTAGTAATCCCGCAGAGAGCACCACCAGTCTCAGATAGACAGCTTTCATACCAACATGTCTTACCATAACTCGGTATTTCCCGGGAGGGAGTTCCAGCACATAGTGGCCGTTCTGATCGGAATAATCAAAGTACTTAAAGGTTTCGGCGGAAATCGATGCTCCGGTTACAGCTTCTCCGGAAACCGAATTGCTGATTTTTCCGGTAATAATCAAGTCCTGCTTGGGCATCAGATGTGCTGAATCACCCACCACAATCCAGGGGACATCCCAGTCGTCCTGAGCAAAGGCTGCCGTCCAAAGTAATGAGAAAAAGACGAGGATGTAGACTCTAACAATCATGCATCGAACTTACGCATCAGTACCATATTTTACCCGGCAGAATAATGCGTACGAGTCATCCAAACATACTATTTTCGAACGGATATTGGGCAATGATTACCGTGTTATTATGAAGGTCGCTTGAAATTATGGACTTTTTGATCGATTCGAAAATGTCGGTTGATGTATACGCCATTGGATATTTCCAGCGGTTGAGAAACTACCAAAATATTCGCCTGGAGGCTTCACATTCGATTTCGGTTCACTATATTGTTGCGCATCAAACCTATCTTTATGACGCCTTACATTGCTGAGTTTTTTGGAACCCTGATTCTTATCCTTCTTGGAGACGGTGTAGTGGCGGGCGTTCTATTAAAAGATACAAAATCTGAAAATTCAGGGTGGTTAACAATCGTTTTTGCATGGGGCCTTGCTGTTACTTTAGGTATCTATGCAGTGGGCAGGATCAGCGGTGCGCATTTGAATCCGGCAATTACCATGGCACTCTTTTTAACGGGTGATTTTCCTGGCAATCAGGTTGCCGGTTACATCATTGCCCAATTTGCGGGCGCATTTGTTGGCGCTGTCTTGGTGTGGCTGCATTTTCTTCCGCATTGGGGTTTAACAGACAGTGCACCAAAAAAACTTGGTATCTTTTGTACTGCCCCGGCTGTGCGTTCCACGATGCCAAATTTACTTAGTGAAATCATTGCTACCACGGTATTGGTATTAGGGATTCTCTTTATCGGCGCCAACAAGTTCACGGAAGGACTTAATCCATTGGTTGTCGGAGGTCTGATCATTTCTATTGGGCTAAGCCTGGGCGGTACAACAGGTTTTGCGATCAACCCAGCCAGGGATCTTGCCCCACGTGTCGCACATTTTTTATTGCCAATACCAGGAAAAGGACCTTCAGATTGGTCCTACAGCTGGATACCAGTAGTAGGGCCGTTACTCGGAGGACTTTTGGGAGCGCTGCTTTTCAAAGCCTTGTTTATTTGAGAGGATACCAGAAAATAATATTCGAATGAAATGTATTATCGCATTAGATCAGGGGACTACAAGTTCACGCGCTGTACTGTTTAATGAAAAGGGTGAAATTAAGGGAATTGCGCAACAGGAATTCAGGCAGATATTTCCTCAGCCTGGATGGGTAGAGCATGATCCGAATGAAATTCTATCCTCGCAAAGAGGTGTACTTGAAAAGCTGTTATACGAAAACAACATAAAAGCTTCATCCATTGCGGCTATAGGAATTACCAATCAACGTGAGACTGCTGTTGTGTGGGACCGGAAGAGCGGACAGCCTGTTTATAATGCGATTGTTTGGCAGGATAAACGCACTGCCCAAATTTGTGAGACACTAAAGTCACAAGGCCTCGAAGACTACGTAAGGCAAAATACAGGCCTCGTTATTGACTCCTACTTTTCGGGCACTAAGATCAAATGGATTTTAGATAATGTTCCGGAAGCAAGGGAAAAAGCATTAAAAGGGGATTTGATTTTTGGTACAGTAGACAGCTGGCTCATCTGGAATTTAACGAATGGAAAGGAACATGTAACAGATTATACAAATGCGTCTCGGACGATGCTTTATAACATAAAGGAATTGACTTGGGATAAGAAGCTTCTGCAGGCATTGGATATTCCTGAATCCATGTTACCGGAAGTTAAACCTTCCGCGGCCGATTTTGGAAGCTACAACTTGAATGGCGTTGATATCCCCATTTCGGGTGTTGCCGGCGACCAACAATCTGCTTTATTTGGTCAGGCCTGCTTTGAGCCTGGTATGGCAAAGAATACCTATGGCACAGGTTGTTTCATGCTGATGAATATGGGTTCTAAAATTCAGCAGTCAAAGAATGGATTGATCACCACCATTGCATGGGGTCTGGATGGAAAAGTTGAATATGCACTCGAAGGCAGTATATTTATCGCGGGCGCAGCTGTTCAATGGCTTCGCGATAGTCTTCACCTCATCGACCAATCGAAAGACTCGGAATATTTTGCTGCCAAGGCGCTGGGTTCGAACGAAGTTTATGTAGTACCGGCTTTTGCAGGCTTGGGTGCACCTTACTGGGATATGTATGCCCGTGGTGCGATCTTTGGTCTGACACGTGATACAGGCAAGGATCATATTATCAAAGCAACGCTCGAATCGCTTGCCTACCAAACGAAAGACATTCTGAACGCGATGCAAGAGGATTCGGGAGTAACGTTAGCGAGTTTAAAGGTGGATGGAGGGGCCTGTGCGAACAATATTCTTATGCAATTTCAGGCTGATATACTTGGAACAGAAGTGGAGCGACCGGAAGTAATTGAATCAACAGCGATGGGTGCAGCCTACCTGGCAGGCATCCAAATTGGCCTTTGGAAGAAAGAAGATATCGTCCGCAACAGGAAAATTCAGAGACGATTTATTCCTAAAATGGAAGATACTACCCGAATTAGGCTGTATAAGGGATGGAAGAAGGCAGTAGAGCGGACCAAAGGCTGGGTGGATTGAGCAGCCTTTGCATGCAAACGAAATACGCATTTTTTAAACTTCATTTTACATTTATCTTGAATTACATTGATATCATTTTCATACAGCAATAGACCTGCTATTATCCGCAAACTATCAACAGAGAAGTATGATCTGGTGATTATTGGTGGTGGAATTACTGGGGCGGGAATAGCATTGGATGCCGCTTCCCGAGGATTGAAAACTGCCTTAGTGGAAAAGAATGATTTTGCTTTTGGCACGAGTAGCCGGTCGACAAAACTTATCCACGGCGGGCTTCGATACCTTAAACAGCTTGAATTCGGATTGGTAAAAGAGGTTGGAAGTGAACGCGCCGTCGTACACAATCTTGCCCCGCACCTTGTTGTTCCTGAAAAAATGTTGCTCCCGCTTTCAGATAAGCAGGGGCTTGGTTATTGGCTCACCTCCATTGGTTTGAAGATTTACGATTGGCTGGCGGGTGTAAAACCTGAAGATCAACGCAAGATGCTGACCAAACTTCAAACGTTGAAATATGAGCCGCTATTAAAGAAAGACGATGTAAAAGGAGGGGCGATCTATGCCGAATATCGTACGGACGACGCCCGACTGACCATCGAAGTGCTCAAATCGGCAGTAGGCTACGGTGCAGCAATACTGAGTTATGCCAAAGTAACCAATTTTATTTATGACAAGGAGCACGTTTCAGGCGTACAGGTAATTGATCAATTTTCAGCGCAGCGATTTATTATTCAGGCTGGAGTTGTTGTCAGCGCTACAGGGCCCTGGGTTGATGAACTTCGGGCGATCAACAAGTCAAAAACCGCAAAGCGCCTGCATCTTACAAAAGGGGTGCATATTGTGGTATCTCATTTGAAATTTCCGGTACGCCAGGCTATTTATTTTGACGTAAGCGATGGCCGCATGATTTTCGCGATACCCCGGGGAAGAACAACTTATATCGGGACCACAGATACTACGTATGACGGGAACAAAGATAATGTTGCAACAACGCTCAAGGATGCGCAGTATTTGGTTGACGCAGTAAATGCTACATTTCCAGATGTGGATTTGACTGTGGCAGACATTGAATCCAGTTGGGCCGGATTACGCCCCCTCATTCACGAAGAAGGAAAATCAGCATCGGAGCTCTCTCGCAAAGATGAGATATTTCAATCGCCGTCAGGGTTGATTTCAATAGCCGGGGGAAAATTAACAGGATATAGAAAGATGGCCGAGCGCGTGGTTAGCCTGGTGGTAAAAAGACATTTTAATGGCCGGTCGCTTAATCCATGCCGGACTGATCATATCAAGTTGGCGGGCAACACGTTTACCGGTGTCAGACAAGTGAAGAAGTTAGTGCAGTCCATTTATGACCAGGTAAGCCCATTTGATGTATCCCTATTGGAAGCAAAATCTCTTGTGGAGAATTATGGACCTCAAGCTGAAGATATTATTAGGTATGCTGGAAAACTAAACGTCTCTACGGCTGAAGTTGCGTTGCTCAAGGCTGAACTTTGGTATTGTATTCATCATGAAATGGTCTGCTCCATACAGGATTTTTTCGTTCGCCGTACGGGTATGGTTTATTTTGATGTCCATAAGGTAGTGAAATGGAAAGAAGTGATCGCGAATGAATGTAAAACCTACCTGGCATGGGATGACGCCAGGACTTCAGAAGAGCTTGCCGGACTGGACAGGCTACTTTATGCTTTGCGGAATTTTGAGTAATCACATTTTCTGCGAGGGATGGAATCTTTGTTTCATGGGGCCGGGTATCCTTTGACCTGTAGTCTAAATCTCTTAAATTACATGAGAAATATTTTTTGAAGTATAAAAAGCGATATGGCGAAAAAAAATAAAAGTGCAATAGGGAAGGACAGTCTTTGGGGTATTGATATGGGCGGTACCAAGATTGAAGGGCTTATTCTGAAATCCGCGCAGGAGCCTGAGGTTCTTTTTCGCGATAGGGTTCCTACGGAGGCTGAGAAAGGCTATCCGCATATTCTTAGTCAGGTACAAAAGATTGTCAATCTGATGGAGAAGGGATCCGGATCTAAGCCTATGCGGATTGGTTTTGCAACCCCCGGTATACTCGACCCAAAACTCGGGTTGATGAAGAATTGTAATTCTGTGGCCATGAACGGACAGCCGATGAAGGATGACCTACAGGAGCTGTTGGATGTTTCGATAGAAATTGCCAACGACGCTGACTGTTTTGCCTTGGCAGAGGCAAGATACGGGGTTGTTAAGGAGCAATTCCCGGATGCAAAAGTAGTATTTGGCGTAATTATGGGAACGGGAGTGGGTGGTGGGATCGTAGTTGATGGAAGACCAATTTTTGGACTACAGGGCATCGCCGGTGAATGGGGTCATAATTTCCTGGATGAGTCTGGAGGTCCGTGTTATTGCGGGAAATCCGGTTGTGTGGAGAAAGTAATTTCTGGTCCGGCGCTGGAACAATATTATTTCAATGAGGCAGGTAATAGGAAATCTTTAAAGGAAATCGTAGCGTTGGCTGAGTCCAAAGTTGATCCCGCAGCACAAAATACCATGATTCGCCTGGTGGAATTTTTCGGAAAAGCGTTGAGTGTTGTTGTAAATATACTCGATCCCGATGTAATAGTGATCGGTGGCGGGGTTGGAAACATTGATTTGTTGTATGACCGTGGATTGGATTCGCTTCGCAAGAATGTTTTTAACAATAGATTGGATACACAGGTTGTCCGGCCATCATTAGGTGATAGTGCTGGTGTTTTTGGCGCTGCATTTTTAGTAAGTTAAAACAGGCGCAATTCGAGATGATAAAAATACAGATGGATTTTCTGTAGCGGTGTAAATGATACTGGTTGGGCATTCTGTATTCACAAATAATGGATTCGTTAAGGGTTTTAAGAACATCAATACGTAAACCTATTTTGATATGAAGCAGATAGCAGTACTTGGACCCATTCCACGTGATCACATCGTTACACATCAGGGTGACTTGATACAAAAATGGGGGTGTGTAACGCATCCTGTAATAGCGCTATCCGTTCTGGCAGGCGACAAAATTGAGATCATCCCTGTTTGTCATGTACGTCAGGTTGATTTGGATAACGTCAAGGAAGTATTTCAAGGTTATGAAGGCATAAACTTAAAGCAACTTACCACCAAGAATGATCAGGGTGATATCATCAGCCTGAAATTTGTGGACATGAATAATCGTGTTGAGCGGCAAACAGGATTTATGGATCCAATTATGCCCGCGGACGTAAAGAACATATTAAGCTGTAAAGTTTTTGTTTTTATTCCCATCAGCGATTATGAAATATCGCTTGATACATTAAGATTTCTAAAAGAAAAAAGTAAGGGCACAATCATCTTCGACGCGCATGGCCCTACCACCGCATGCTTGTTTACCGGTGAACGGCAGCGGAAGTTTTGGATAGATAGGGATCAGTGGCTTCCATACATTGATGTTTTAAAAATGAACCTTGAGGAAGCCCATGCCTCCTGGTTTAAGAAGGAGTATGAAACACGCGATTATTATGTTGAAGCTGAGAACCTTGATCTCGAAGGGCTCCGGGCGTTTGCATTGCATTGTCTGGGTCTAGGCGTTAAGTGTGTGTATATAACCGTTGATTCGCGTGGCTGCCTGACCTATTATAAGGAGAGAGGTAAGCTCAAGGAGGAAATGGTTCCTGCGGTAAAGGTTGATAATGTGGTTGACACAACGGGTTGTGGTGATTCTTTTGCTGGCGGAGTTGGTTTTGGATTATTGCAGAACCCTAACGATTATATTGGAGCTGCGCGCTATGGAAATGCGTTAGGCGCGCTTCGGACCCAGGGAAAAACTTTTGCGGTGTTTAAGTCGTTGGAAGAAACTGATAGAATCATTCAGGAAACGTATTTTTGAATTTGTTATTTGCACACCCACACATCGAATCACACCATTCGCCAACTATAATCGTAATTCTGTTTTGATAAAAGCTTGTATTTTTGATTTGGATGGTGTCCTAGTGGATACCGCTCAGTACCACTTTCTGGCATGGAGCAGACTCGCCAAAGAACTTGGGATAGAATTTACCGCGGCGGACAATGAGCGGCTTAAAGGCGTAAGCCGGATGCGCTCCCTGGAAATAATCCTTGAACTCGGTGGTGTGTCTTTGAGCGAGACTGAGAAAGCAGATCTGGCAGACAAAAAAAACAAGTGGTTTGTTGAGTACCTGGGACAGATGGTCCCTGGGGAAATATTTCCAGGGGTGAAATCGCTCCTTGAGCGCCTCAGGGAGATGGGTATAAAGGTGGCAGTGGCATCCAGCAGCAAGAACGCGGAAACAGTCTTAGGTTTATTGCATATCCAGGATGCGTTTGATACAGTAGTAGATGGCACTATGGTGACGAACGCTAAACCGGATCCTGAAATTTTTTTGTTGGCGGCAAGAAAACTGGAGGTCGATCCAGCTGAATGTGTTGTTTTTGAAGATGCCGCTGCTGGTGTGGAAGCAGCACTGGCTGCGGGAATGAAATGCATTGGTGTAGGATCACCAACACAACTGGGGCATGCCAATCGGGTGATCGCGAAAGCAGGTGAATTCAAAACTACAGAATTGAAAGAACTATAAAAGTAAGAATCATACCAGGAAGGATATGTTTCAAATTAGTATTCACTTACTTCACAACGCTTGATAGAATATGAAGGAATATCTTAAACACCACGAATGGAAAATTATAGAGGAAGGTCTCGATCCTCACACGAATAAAGTTTCTGAAAGCGTATTCAGCATAGGCAACGGAAGGATGGGACAGCGGGCTAATTTTGAAGAGGAGTATTCAGGCGATACTTTGCGTGGAAGTTATGTTGCCGGTGTCTATTATCCGGATAAGACACGGGTAGGCTGGTGGAAAAATGGATATCCTGAATATTTCGCGAAAGTATTAAACGCACCCAGTTGGATTGGTATCCGGGTTACCGTTGAAAATCAGAAACTTGACCTGGCCAAGTGCCAGGTAGAAGACTTTACGCGTGTATTGGATATGAAGATTGGTCTTCTATCCAGGAGCTTTACAGCAACCTTTGCCGATGGTAAGAAAATACGGGTAGCGTCCAGGCGGTTTTGCAGCATGGCCCATGGAGAGATCGGGGCAATCCGGTATGCGATAATGCCGTTGAATTTTTCTTCAAAAGCGACACTTTCCATCCATGTGGATGCAAATGTAGTGAATATGGACTCGAATTATGACGAGAAATTCTGGGAAGAAGTACACAGGGAAGCTTCAGCAGGAAGGGCGATTGTAACGGCCCAAACGAAAAAGACTCTCTTTCATGTAACGACGGGAATGTGCTATTCAATTCTAGTTGACGGCAAGAAGATTAAACTTGATCGGGTAAATATTGAGCAACGTGAGAAGTTTGCAGGAAACGTTATCCAATTAAATTTCCAGGAAGGAAAAGAATTAGTGGTTTACAAATATGCGGCGGTACTTTCATCGGAAAATCACCCAAAGGACCAACTTGTTTCACGGTGTAACGAAGTTCTTGATGAAGCTTCTTCTGCCGGCTTCAGTGCGTTGTTTGCTGCACACGAAAAAGTTTGGGCACGGAAATGGGAGGAGTGCGATATCACCATTGAAGGAGATGTGGCGGCACAACAGGGAATACGATTCAATATATTTCAACTAATGCAAACGTACACTGGTGACGATGAGCGATTGAACATCGGCCCCAAAGGATTTACAGGTGAGAAGTATGGCGGAAGTACGTATTGGGATACGGAGGCATATTGCATTCCGTTTTATCTCGGAACAGCAGAGCAAAAAGTTGCCCGCAACTTGTTGGTATATCGCTACAAGCATCTTCCCAAAGCCATTGAGAATGCCCAGAAATTGGGTTTCAGAGACGGTGCTGCATTTTATCCTTTTGTGACCATGAATGGCGAAGAGTGCCATAATGAATGGGAAATTACATTCGAGGAAATTCACCGGACTAGTGCCATGGCCTATGCCATGCGTGATTATATTGATTACACCGGGGATGAGGCGTACCTCACTGCCCATGGATTGGAGGTACTTATTGGAATCTCCAGATTTTGGGCTCAGCGCGTAAACTGGTCATCAGATAAGAATAAATATGTGATCCTCGGTGTTACGGGTCCAAATGAATATGAGAACAACGTAAACAATAATTGGTACACAAACTACCTCGGTGCGTGGACGTTGAGGTTTACGCAAAAAGCTATAGCGTATGTCAAAAATGCGGACAGCAAGCGATATGCAGAAATCGTAAGCAAAGTCAATTTCCAGGAAAAAGCTGAAACGGAGAAGTGGAAAGATATTGTAGCGAAGATGTATTATCCGGAGGATCCTAAGCGCGGTGTTATCTTGCAGCAGGATGGCTTTCTGGATAAGGAGTTGCTTCGAGTAAGTGATCTTAACCCGAAAGACCGCCCGATTAACCAGAAGTGGTCGTGGGATCGTATACTCCGTTCGTGCTTTATCAAACAAGCCGATGTCCTGCAGGGGCTTTACTTATTTGAAGATGACTTTGACGTGGAAGTTATCCGGAAAAATTTTGATTTCTATGAGCCGATGACCGTTCATGAATCATCACTATCTCCATGTGTACACGCGATTCTTGCTTCTAAGCTTGGTTATAAACAACTCGCCTACGAGTTCTATCTTCGTACTGCGCGACTGGACCTTGATGATTATAACAACGATACAGAAGAAGGATGTCATATAACCTCCATGGCCGGCACCTGGATGAGTGTAGTAAAGGGATTCGGTGGCATGCGGGTGAGGAATGGCAAACTGTATTTCAACCCCTTCATTCCCGACCAATGGAAATCATACTCTTTCAGAATTGAATTTAGGGGTAGGGTTATAATGGTTAAAGTAAGCATAGAAGGCGCTCAAACCATTCTGGAGTCTGGAGCACCATTGGAGATAATCCTAAATGACGAAAGTCGCATGTTAAATTGACAGAATGTTCCAGCGCCTGGGTTAGGGTTGGTGAATAAGAATAATAGGTACCTGAAGGTCTTCCTGAATATGTATTCTATTTTGGTGATTCTTTTATTGACATGAGTTGTATATCGCTAAGGATTTTCTCCACCCATGCAGCATACATTTTGCCAGAAGGATGCAAACCATCGGTAGCGACCAGGTCGGGTTCAACCAATCCCTTTCTGGAGATTTCGGTTATGGAATAGTATTTTACGCCAAACTTTTTAGCGATCGATTCACAAACAGTATTAAATGCATCGATCCCCATACTGATTTTCTCCTGATTATTTTTTCCAAAAGGTGTATAACCGTAATCCGGAATGGATAAGATAAAAACCTGCGATCGGTTACCACCGGCAAGTCGCACAGCCATGCCGAGCAACTCTTCAAACTCTGAGGCATAAATGTCAATGGATTTATCCTGATATAAGTTATTCACACCGATAAGTAACGAAACAAGGTTATATTTCTCCTTAAACTTGGTTTTCGCAATTGCACGCTTGAGATTGTCTGTCCGCCACCCGGTAGTGGCAATGATCTTTGGTTCGAGACAATCAATTCCGCGTTTTTGTAGCGAGTCGGCTAGTTGCGTGGGCCAACGGTCGCGCGACAATACACTTTCACCGATTGTATATGAATCTCCCAGTGCCAGGAATTTTACCGGTTCGGTAATAATCAGTTTTTGCGCCATGGCTTGTGTCGAAAGCATAAACAATATCACGATCAGTCTATTCATATAGCATCAACAAGTTAAGCAGTATTTTTGTTGATGTATGGAAAAAAGAAACTATCGAAACTTCAGATATTGGGTTGTTCTCACAAAAAAATAGATCCATTGGAGGCAGGCTTGAAAACTGATAATGGCTAGACGCGCATAGCATTTCAATAGCCGGTTACAGCTCAAAGGTAAACCCTTTCTCCGTCAGATTATTATAGGTCCTTTTGTTGAATTGAAACAGCCCCGCGGCACGGTGAGACACGGCAGTTTGCTTCTCCTTGCATGCCTCCAGAAAGTTCATCTTCAGCAGCTTTCTGCGAAAATTGGACTTATCGAGCTTTTTATCCAGGATTGCCTCATATAGCTGCTGCAACTGGAGTAGCGTAAATTTTTTTGGAAGCAGATTAAAACCGATGGGTTCATGCCGCACCTTGTGTTTAAGGTACTTTACGCCCTCCAGAAGAATCATATTATGGTCGTATGGAAGGTGCGGCACTTCACTTAGCCTAAACCATTTGGCGTCTGTGGCAGTAAAGCCTGGATGCAGTGTATAGTTCTCAGGCTTCACCAATGCATAATAAGCGATTGTTATGACACGCTTTGTCGGGTAACGGTTCACGCCACCAAAGGCTTTGAGCTGTTCCAGGTAGATATTGGAGACACCAGTTAAGTCATTCAGGATCCGGCTGGCAGATTTGTCGATGCTTTCATTATAGGTAATCCAGCCTCCCGGTAAAGCCCATTTCCCTTTGCTGATCCCCTCACCATGCTGTACCAGCAGGATGTCTAGCTCATTTTTTTTGAAGCCAAATATCAGACAATCTATTGAAAGGGTGTCAATCGTGGTATTCTGCAATACTTTCTTCATATTGATAAGGAAGGCGGAATAAAAATAGTAAGCTGACTTGTAGTCAAATGTACCATAAGTTATATCTTTACCCTACATTCGTTTTACAGTAATTTTAGACCCTATGAAAAAATACCTGCTGGGGTATGATTTAGGAAGTTCATCAGTAAAAGCATCACTTATTGATGCAGCTTCAGGTCAGGTTGCGGCATCAGCACAATCACCGGCAGAAGAAATGTCTATGCTCGCTTTACACGCCGGTTGGGCGGAGCAAGATCCTGCTGTCTGGTGGGAGCATGCGATAAAGAGCCTGCAAGCATGTATTAAGAATGCTGGCATCAGTGGCGGTGACATAGCGGCGATTGGAATTTCATATCAAATGCACGGCCTTGTGTGTGTAGACAAAAGCTGGAACGTTCTGCGACCGTCCATTATTTGGTGTGATAGTCGGGCCGTTGAAATTGGAAGAACTGCATTTCAAACGTTGGGTCAGGAATACGCGTTGCAGAACCTTCTCAATTCCCCAGGAAATTTCACGGCATCAAAACTCAAATGGGTTAAGGATCACGAAGCTGAAATTTTTGCCCAAATCCATAAAGTAATGCTCCCAGGCGATTACCTCGCCATGAAGCTAACCGGCGAGGTAACGACTACGGCATCTGGTTTATCGGAGGGTATGTTTTGGGATTATCAAACTGAATCACCTTCAGCAAAACTATTGGCCTTATACGGCATCCCGGAAGAAATGTTGGCAACACAAGTGCCTACATTTTCAATTCAGGGAAAAGTATTAAAGGATGTTGCTGCGCTATTGGGTTTGAAAGCCGGCACGCCGGTAAGCTACAGGGCCGGAGACCAACCCAATAATGCTTTTTCACTAAACGTGCTTAATCCGGGGGAAACCGCAGCGACAGCGGGTACTTCCGGTGTAATATACAACGTGACCGATACCAATGCATTTGACCCGAAGTCCAGGGTAAATACCTTTATTCATGTGAACGACAGGAGGCCACGAAAAAGCAATGGTGTGCTACTCTGCATAAATGGGACGGGAATATTGAATAGCTGGCTGAGAAAGCAGGCTACAGGAAATGGAACGCCTTACGACTATACAGAAATGAATTCCCTCGCGTCAAAAGCCCCGATCGGTGCTGATGGATTATCAATCCTTCCCTTTGGCAATGGTGCTGAGCGTGTATTAGCGGATAAGAATATCAATTCATCATTTCACGGCATTAATTTTAATCGACATGGACAGTCACATGTATTTCGCGCTGCCCAGGAAGGGATTGTATTTGCACTGAAGTACGGCTTTGATGTGCTGCTGGGCATGGGGTTAAAGACGCAGGTAATCCGCGCGGGAAATGCCAACATGTTCTTGAGTCCGTTATTTCGTCAAGCTTTTGTCAACACCATTGGTGCGCCCCTTGAGCTGTTCGATACGGATGGAGCAAAGGGTGCGGCCTTGGGCGCCGGTGTAGGCGCCGGTATTTATGATTCTTTTGAAGAAGCTTTCAAAGGATTGAAAATTATAGGTATCGAGGAACCTCAGGCGGAACTGAGCGCAGCCTATTCACAAGCCTACGGTCTATGGAGTCAGATCCTGAAAAAAAAGTTACAGGACACTTAAAATTAAAAAAAATAAACCATTAAAATCATGAGTGCTTTAAAAGGAAAAAGACAATACTTCAAAGGTATTAAGACCATTAAGTTTGAAGGACCTGAGTCCGATAACCCATTAGCCTTCAAATACTATAACCCCAAGCGCAAGGTGGGAAAAAAAACGATGAAGGATCATTTTCGCTTTGCTATTGCCTACTGGCATACCTTCTGCGGCACCGGCGGTGATCCATTTGGGCCTGGAACAAAAAAATTTCCATGGGACGAAAGCGCTGATGCCATGCAGCGTGGCTATGATAAAATGGATGCTGCTTTTGAGTTTATCACCAAGATCGGAGCGCCTTTCTACTGTTTTCATGACTATGATCTTGTAGATGAAGGACCAACCTTGAAAGAATCGGAAAGCCGGTTAAGGAAAATTGTTGATTACGCAAAGCAAAAGCAAAAAGATTCGGGTGTGAAGTTACTGTGGGGGACAGCCAATATGTTTTCGAATCCGCGTTACATGAATGGTGCCGCAACGAATCCCGATTTTAGCGCTGTATGCTGGGCCGGCGCACAAGTGAAAAATGCACTCGACGCTACAATTGAATTAGGTGGCGCGAATTATGTGTTTTGGGGTGGGAGAGAAGGGTACCTCTCGTTGCTCAATACCAATATGAAGCGGGAGCAGGAACACCTTGCGAACTTTCTTCACATGGCGCGTGACTATGGTCGGAAGAGCGGCTTTAAAGGAACATTCCTGATCGAACCCAAGCCCATGGAGCCGACCAAGCACCAATATGATTTTGATGCTGCAACGGTGATATCCTTTCTTCGTCAATACGACTTAATGGATGATTTTAAACTGAACCTGGAAGTAAATCATGCAACGCTTGCACAGCATACGTTCCAGCATGAATTGCAGGTAGCGGCTGATGCAGGCTTGCTGGGAAGCATGGATGCAAACCGAGGTGATTATCAGAATGGATGGGACACAGACCAGTTTCCCAACAATTTATATGAGCTAACCGAATCGATGCTTGTCGTGCTGCAGGCTGGTGGTTTCAAGACCGGTGGCGTGAACTTCGATGCTAAGACCCGTAGAACGTCAACTGACCTGGTGGATATCTTCTATGCACACATTGGCGGAATGGATACGTTTGCCCGCGCGCTGCTGACAGCCCAGGCTATTCTTGACGATGGTGAATATGTTCAACTTCGCAAGGAACGCTACAGTTCCTTTGATTCCGGTAAAGGCAGACAGTTCTCGCGTGGCAGGCTTTCGTTACAATCGTTGCGATTACTGGCGCACAAGAATGGTGAGCCACAGCAAATCAGTGCAAGGCAGGAATATTTCGAAAACCTGATCAACAAGTTTATCTGATCGACGCCATTGAACCATACAGAGGTCATTTAACCCTTCAAGCGGTTGAATGACCTTCGTTTTGTGCGTACTTGGGTTTTCCATTGGTTTTTGTTCCGTAACTTGCCAATAGATAATACTTCTCCTTAGGTGGGGATACACGAGCTTTTCTAATCCAAGAAACATGAAAACGATCATTTCCCTTTTTTTTGTAATCGCTGGTTTCACCGCTATTGCGCAGGCGAACACAACCTACGGAAACTTCAAGCTGGAGGACCAGGAGATTATCTTTCAAAAGATCTTCCTTGCGGATGGTGTGGACGCGGCTAAGTTGGTGGAGTACTATAAAACGCTCCCCTATTTGGCGAATGTCAAGCAAGATGGTGAGGACGTCACTTTTGATATGAACGATATTACAGTTGACTACAAAAAGTTCATGTTTGCACAGGTTGGAACGCCCTCCATAATTCAAACTGGCAAATACAGTGGTGCTGTGACCATAGGCGTGAAGGATGGAAAATACAGGGTAACCCTTCGGGCCATTCAGATGACCGGAGACATTGGCTACAAGAAGATTAATGAGAAAGAAAACCTTACGAGTTTCGCTGCCAAAAACAGCGGTACCATTCTCGCGCAGGATTGGTGCCGACCCAATATGCTAGGGTTATTAGACCAGTCTTTTACAGACAAACTTCAATTTATCGATAGCGGCAAGAAAAAGGATGATGGGGATTGGTAATGTTCGAAAGAAAAAAGGAATACCTGAAAATCAGCTTTATCGCTTTCATTCATTTTCATGTTGTTCGTTTGCGTGACTTATTTAAGAAGGAAGATGCATCAGTCAGCGTTTGATCCTACTGGAGCAGTCATTTGAAAATGCAAAAGTTAATCGCCATTTTATTATGATGAAAAATGGGAATCTTGCGCTAAGGAAGCTTATTTTTAATGCTTGAATTTTGTTACGAAATGGCATTGCCCATAGAATCCATTAAATCACAATTCCCTATTTTTTCCCATCGGCCGGAGCTAGTATATCTTGATAGTGCAGCCACATCACAGAAGCCTCAATCCGTATGTAAAGCGATATCGGATTTTTATGAGAGAGATAATGCCAATATTCACCGTGGACTTTATGAGCTTTCCGCTAAAGCGACTCAACAATACGAAGAAGTTCGAAGAAAAGTCTGCAGCCTTATTGGGGCTGCCGATCCCATGTCGATTGCCTTCACAAAAGGCACCACGGAATCAATTAATATTGTGGCGCAAGGTTTTTTGAAAAAGAATCTGCAGAAAGGAGATACTGTACTGATCTCCGCAATGGAACACCATGCCAACCTGATTCCCTGGCAACAAATCTGCGCGCAGCGCGAAGCGTCATTACAAATTATCCCCGTGAATGATAAGGGCGAACTAAGCCTGGAAAAATTTGAAGACTTCCTGGATCATCGCACGAAGATGGTGGCAATCGCACACATTTCTAATGTGCTGGGAACAATAAATCCCATCGAAGATATTATCTCGATGGCGCATAAAAGGAATATTCCCATATTGATTGATGCTGCGCAAAGTGTGGGCCACTATCCCGTGGATATGAAGAAACTTGATGCAGATTTTCTCGTTTTCTCGGGCCACAAAATGTTTGGCCCCCTGGGGACAGGTGTTTTGTATTGCAAAGGTGAATTTGCCAGGCAGGTCGATCCGTATAATTACGGTGGGGGCAGTATAAGAAATGTAGAATTCGCACACACTGAATTTTTGGACTACCCCTACAACCTGGAAGCAGGTACCCCTAATATTGCAGGCATTATTGGTTTAGGCACGGCCATTGATTTTATTCAGCAATTGGATTTGATTGTAACTGCAGATTACGCAAGAGATCTATGTATCCTTTTCAAAGAAAGATTGCGATTGCTCAGCAACATCAAACTAGTTGGCGACCCAAAAAATTTCGGAAGCATAGTTTCCTTTTATGTAGAAAATATCCACGCCCATGATGTAGCGGGATTTTTGGCAAATGAAAACATCGCCGTTAGGGCTGGCCATCACTGTGCCCAGCCGTTACTGGATTCTATGCGTATTCCTGCCACCGTGAGGGCATCGTTCTCAATTTATAATACATCTGACGACGTTGACAAAGCGATCGCAGCCCTGGGTGCACTTAACAAGTTCTGGTATGAATAGTGATTTGAAAAAGCTGTATCCCGAAATCATAAAAGCCCACAATGATGTTCCATTTCATTTTGAAAAAAGAATTGGCGAGGGTGAGGTCATCAAAGCCTACAATCCGATTTGCGGCGACCGGTTTGAACTATATATAACCGTTGACCAACACAAAATTAGTCAACTGCATTTTCATGGCTTTGGCTGTGCAATTTCGAAGGCTGCAACTTCCATCCTGACAAAATCACTGGAAGGTAAAACAATAGAAGAAGCCCTGTCTGTTTGTAACAATTTTCTGGGCTTCATTAACAAAGAGGTACATGTTGATCAATTGATATTACCAGATGATTTCCTTGCTTTCTCCGGTGTACATGATTTTCCGGAGCGCTATGATTGTGCCACACTTGCGTGGAAGGAGATGAAAAAGTTTCTGGAATCAATGATAGCTGAAAGATGATTTCTCGACAGGAGGGAATTTCGTTTTTATGCTGGGATTGCGCTTTCAAGAAGTTCACAAAATGCATCTCAGACGGACAATGGCTTCCCTTATCAGAACGTGCTATTTCACAAATATTCGTTCTTGGCTTTAATTACGGCACCCATAATACTGAAGGCAATTTCTTTGGCCCCTTTGGCATTGATATCCAGTCCAATAGGTGCGTCGATGCGGGCAATGTCTTCCGCTGTAAAACCCTTTTCAAGAAGCCTGCCTGTGCGTTTCTCGTGATTTTTTTTGCTTCCCA
>JAOUDZ010000018.1 GCA_029858965.1 Cyclobacteriaceae bacterium | reverse complement strand
TGCGGGCTGGTATGTTCCAGGTGACCAACAACTTCATTCAACCTATCTCGTTTGCAGAAAGGCGCAACTACTCAATCGCGACGAAAATGATCAACGCGCGCTGATCAAGCGTGTTCGCTATGAATTCAGGCAATCTGTGCTTTCGGAAAATTATTCAGAAGCAAGTGAATTCTTTTCAATGCTGGAGGAGTTGAACGGCGTACATATCATAGACTTGCTGCTCTCATTTGCTAACCGGAATCGGATACAGCTTTCCATGTTGCGAAAACTGTATCACGGTGTGCGGTTTTCATAGTGCGCTGATATATTCTTCCAGTGCCACGCAATCCGCCTGGTACCCGAATGCCACCACGTCTTCGCGATACATATCGCTCACCAATGCAAAGGTTTCCGCATCGTAATACGAACGAAAATCGTATTCGATATGATGCTTGTTCTCGTTGGGGAGTAATACATTGTACTGGCTCAGAAAAACAAGTAACGATTCCATATCCTTTTCAATTCTGTAAATCAAAATGTCCTTCAGAAAAGACGTTTTTTTCAACACTGACCATTGCGGTATAAAATGAGGTCCCAATAACGATGGTGGAACCTTACTAATGGTTTTAATAAAGTCCTTGAAAGTCATTTCGCGCTTAAGGATTCCAAACCAATATGAAGCATACGAAAATGTTGTTGCTTTCGGATCAAAAAGATCGAGATAAGCTGACACAATCCGGTGGAAAGGATTTCGTACCAGTGCAAATTTCGTATACGCAAGACATGAACCTTTCAGCACGTTCCTGTGAACATAATACCCAACGGCATCTATTTGCGTCGCGGATAGGTGCTTAACATTTAAACGCTCATCTACCAGCGGCAAAAACTCCTTTAACATTGAGGTACTGGCACATTTAAGAATGCGTATGTAAACTACCTTGTGGCTATCCGAAATAAAATACATATTGTTCACCTTACCGGAATCCCGCAAGTATGCCAGATTAGCGGAAAGCGTAAACCCAATTGTCGTACGTTTCAGATAGGATTTGATGTGGCTGCTCTTTTTTACGGGTGCGTTCAGGACAGGTAGATTTGCTTCGGCAATACTTTCTTTCCTGCTGCCCTCAAAATCAACGGGCTGCAGATGAAACGAACCGCGTTGAACGAGCAATATCATAAATCTTAACAATTTCATTTCTTCCAAAGCCTCATTTCAATAGAAATCCTGGTAGCCGTGCGGCTGAGATTTGCCGCTCCACCGTGTATCAGATAGGGTGAGAATACGAGCATCTGATTCAACAATGGGGTCGGTCTTTTAACCGCATAGGAACCGCGAATAGCAGTTACAGCGGGCACATTGAATTTTACACCATCAATTACCGCTCCTGTTGTGGTCTTTTCAATTCTCGATTCAGGCCAGCGATGGCTGCCGGGTATAAGCGTGAGCGATGATTGGGCGTTACTCCCCGCAATAGGAATATAGAGATTAATGCAATCATCATAATCCTCAAGCCACACATCACGGTGCAATGGATTGTTATCTGATTGTTCAGGTCGAATAACCCTAAAGTGGAAAATTGACTGACCGTCAAAAGGATTTTTCGCAACCAGGGATACCTTACAAATTTCTGAAACGCGCTCTTCCAATAACCCAACCGGTACCGGGAAACATGTTATCGGCAGAAGTTTTGTCTTCTCTACCGCTGCAAGGTGTGCGGTGGAATCCTTTGCCAGTGTGTGGTATTGGTCGAGTATGAAATCCGTCTCCACAGAAAGCCCTGCTTCCTTCCAGGATTGTATGAGTAAGGCTTGTGTCCGCTCGAAAAAGGATTTGTAAGTATTGTCATCAAACAGGCCTTCAATTGTATAGCCTGCAGGATGCCAGGGGTTAGGCGCCGTAATATCTGTTGCCTGATCAAGCAATATGATCTCCTCACCCCAGCGTCGTTCTCCCTGAGCTTCATATTTTAGCTTAATCCCATTTATAGTATATTCCATCGTATATTAAGAAAATTGAGATCTACTTCCTGTTATCTTCACCCAGCACCATGCTTAAATAGCTTTCATACCGGCTCAACGCAATCGCACCAGATTTTACCGCATCGAGAATTGCACATTTTGGCTCGTTAACATGAATGCACCGTGACTGAAATTTACAACCCAGTCGCCGTTCCCGCATTTCTGGGAAATAGTCAGAAATTTCCTGTTGATTCATGTCTACCAGACCCCATTCCTTTATACCAGGTGTATCGATTACAAAAGTCGTTTCATCCAACCTGAACATTTCCGCAAAAGTTGTTGTATGTATTCCCTTTTCGGAAAAATCGGAAATCTCCCCAACAGACTGCCTGATTGCGGGCGAAATCTTGTTCAGCAAAGTCGATTTTCCCACACCTGAATGGCCAGCGACCAGCGTTGTCTTATCCTGGAGAACTCCGCGAATGACCAGCTGATCCTCCTCCAGGGCAGATATTGAAAAGCATCGTACACCAATACCCGTGTACAATGCGATCAACTCGTTTAGCCATTGCATGCCTTTTTCATCCAAAAGATCTTTTTTGTTAAAAATAATGACCTGTGGGATCCTGAATGCTTCCACACTAACTAAAAATCTGTCAATGAATCCAAGGGATGTTCGTGGGTACGAAAGTGTTGCAACCACCATTGCCTGATCGATATTTGCTGCCAGTACGTGGGCATGACCTGTTTTCTTTACGGATTGACGAAGAATGTGATTTTTCCGCGGAAGGATTTCGGTGATAGATCCGATTTCATGTTCCAGGTCAATAGATACGTAGTCTCCAACAGCTACAGGATTAGTTTCCTTAATTCCCTCCAACCGGATCTTACCCCGTACACGGCAGTTGTATTTCTTACCATCTGTGGCAAGCACATCGTAGAAAGATCCGGTTGAACGCATTACGATTCCCTTCATTGTGCTAACAAATTTCTGCAGTAGGTCATTATTTTTTCAGTTGCTCCCAGGTTTTCGCGGACATACGCTTTTGTTACTTCGCAGGCCAGGAGAAAACTTTCCGGCGTATTCAAAAATTCATATTTAGCCTTCATGTCGGCATAGTCTGCAATTTCAAATGCGCCGCCACGATTGATAAGATCTGTTGCTTCCTGATACTTCTTATATTTTTTGTTACCAAAAAATATGGGTACGCCGTAACAGGCAGCTTCCAATATATTGTGAAGACCCTGAACGTAACCACCGCCAACAAAGGCGAACTCTCCGTAGCGGTAAAGTCTGGAAAGCATACCGACGTTATCAATAATGAGTACCTGGTATTCATCAAGCGCTTTATCCCCTGCTTGCGAATAGCGAATCGATTTAACCCTGATATCCTTTTCTATTTTGGCGATGAAGCTTTCAGAGATCTCATGGGGTGCCAAAATGAATTTGATCCTGCTTTGATTGATAAATGGAACCAACACTTCAAGATCTTCCGGCCAGCAACTACCTACAACAAAAGTTTTTTGGTCGTCTTTGAATTTCCTGGCTATAGGTATCTCCTCTCCCTTTTTTACAATTTCGTAGACGCGGTCAAAACGGGTATCTCCTGCCAGCGTGCACTGCTGAATACCAACAGATTGAAGTAACCGCAGGGATTCCTCATTCTGCACAAAGAAATAGGAGAATTTGTCAAGTATTCCGCGATAAAAACCACCATAGGGTTTAAAAAACAACTGGGTTTTTCTGAAGATGGTGGAAATGGAAAGCACTGGAATGCTTTCTTTCTTGAGCACGTCGGCGTAGTGAAACCAGAATTCATATTTCACAAAAATAACCAGCGAGGGTTTAACGATTGAAACAAGCCTATACGCATTCCGCGCTGTATCCCATGGCAGGTAACAAACCAAATCAGCATGCTGATAATTTTTCTGAACTGCATAACCGGATGGAGAAAAAAAGGTGAGGAGAATTCTTATGTCCTGGAATTCCTTTTTAAGCGATTCGATTAGGGGACGGCCTTGTTCAAACTCACCCAATGACGAACAATGTATCCAAACTACCCGTGACCGGTTGTCCAGGAATCGGGATTCAAGCTGCGCAAAAACATCCTGCTGACCGGTCACAAAAGCACCGGCTTTGGGATTAAAGAGGGACCCAATTCTGTATCCACCCCGCAAGAATAGAATCAGAATATTGTAGAGCATAACCATGTCGTCGCAAAAATACAAAGCTTAACGAACTCCAATGATTATTCATCAATATAGTCCCCAAAATCTCTATTTTTGTATATTCAACAGCAATAACATGAACCTAAAACAAACCGTTATGATTACTTTGGTGAAGAAGATGTTACTGGCAGTCGGTATATGCATACCGCTTTGCACGCAGGCTCAGAATGAAAATGACCTTACACAGTTTCTATATGCCGGTCCGGCTGATGCTTCAAAATTAATGAATGGGTATTTGAATCCGGTGATTGAAGGCCTGTCCTATGGTTTTAATGCGGGGTGGTATTCTACGGCGAAGGCACACAAATCGCTTGGGTTTGACCTTGGTGTTTCAATAAATGCTGTCTTTATTCCTTCATCAAAAAACTTCTTCGACCCCAAAAGCCTGGGACTGGAAACAATTACAGATTTTTCATCGACTGCCTCAAACGGCCTCGCGCCGACCATTGCCGGACCTGAAGAGGAGACAACCTATACAGTCCCGACTACGCCCAACTCGCCTGACATTAACTTCAACGGGCCGCAGGGCCTGGATTTCAAACAAAATTTGAAGGTAAGTGGTGTGCTGGCCCCAACAGCACAATTGGGAATCGGTGTCTATAAAAATACAGACATAAAAATCCGGTGGATGCCCGAAGTGGAATCAGGTTCTACAAAAATAAAATTATTTGGTGTTGGTCTTATGCACGACATTAAGCAGCACATCCCGGGCATGAAACTGCTGCCATTTGACTTATCTGTACTGGTGGCCTATACCAACATCAAAGGTTCCTCTGCCATGGAAAATACGTTTGATAAACCAGCAGACGACCAACGCCCGCAAAAGATAGACTTTAATATGGATGCCTGGCTATTTCAAGCATTGATTTCCAAGAAGATAGCCGTCATTACTTTTTACGGAGGCATTGGCTACAATACTATTAAGACCACTTCGGACGTGACCGGGTCATACGTGATCCCTGAATTACAATCCGTCCTTAAGGATCCGGTTTCGCTAGACTTCAAGAACAATAGTATGCGTCTTACAGCAGGTGTTCGGCTAAACCTGGGACCAATTTACCTGAACGGGGATTATACACTACAAGAATACAGTACCGTTAGCGTTGGGCTTGGTGCTACTGTTCGGTAGTTTATGCGTGACAGGAAGATGTTGATCCCCTTTGCTTACTTTCCTTTGTAAACCGGTTTTCGCTTTTCGATAAACGCCTGCATGCCCTCTTTTTGGTCTTCCGTTGCAAAGGTGAGGTAAAAGTTCTTTCGCTCAAACTGCAAGCCTTCATCAAGATGTGTTTCAAAGGAACGATTCACGGATTCCTTCGCCAGTTGTGCTGCGATCGGGGACATTTGTACAATCTCTTTCGCCAGGGACAGGGCTTCATGGAGCAACATCTCAACAGGCACCACTTTATTTACAAGGCCACGCGCACAGGCCTCCTCAGCAGAAAGAAACCTTCCTGTCAATATTAGTTCCATTGCTTTTGCTTTACCCAGGACTTTCGTTAGGCGTTGCGTCCCGCCGGCACCAGGCATCGTACCAATTTTGATTTCCGGCTGGCCAAATTTGGCCGTCTCCGAGGCTATGATCATATCACATGTCATGGCAAATTCGCAACCGCCTCCCAGGGCAAATCCAGATACTGCGGCAATAATTGGTTTCTTCGTTTTGCGGATTTGATCCCAGGTGCTGAACTGATCAATCATTAGCATCTCTGCTGCTGATTTATCCGCCATTTCTTTGATATCAGCACCGGCAGCAAATGCCTTATCGCTTCCCGTGATGATGATCACACGCACGGATTCATCTCTATCCAACTTAAAAAGGGTATCACGCACTTCCCCCATGAGTTTCCGGTTCAGTGCATTGAGCTCTTTTGGCCTATTGAGCTGAATAAGCGCCACAAAGGGCGCAAATTGATCCGTTACTTTGATGAATTCCATGGCATCTCTACTTTGGAGCAAATCTAAAAGAATCCGCCAAATGCCACTGGCTGAAAAAGGGTATATAAATAGAAAAGCCCCCTCCTGAGCAAAGAGGTAGGCTTTTCAAATCAAAAGCAATACTTTAAAAAAGCATGCTATGCACGGATAAATATGGGAACCTGATAATTTGTAACCCGATATCTGTTTATTTTGGATGAAGGTTTTGAAATCGGGGTCTAAGCGCTGTTTATTATGCCAAATGTGCGGGTTCTTTTTGTGTGTTTAGGGAATATTTGCCGGTCTCCGCTGGCAGAAGCCATTTTTATAGATAAGGTAACGCGCAAAAACCTGCTGCATCATTTTGAAATAGATTCTTGCGGTACGTCAAATTACCACATTGGTGATCAACCTGATTCAAGGACAATCACATCGGCACATAAGAACGGCATAAAAATTAGTCATTCCTGCAGACAATTGACATCCGATGATTTGGCGTATTTCGACTACATCATTGCGATGGACCAAAGCAACCATCAAAATATATTACGTTTATCCAATAATGGGATACATGCTGAAAAAGTTTTTCTCATGCGTGACTTTGACGTTCAGGGGAAGGGTGAGGAAGTACCCGATCCGTATTTTGGTGATGAAAAAACCTTCCAGGAGGTGTTTGAAATTTTAGACAGGTCTGCCGATAATTTTCTTCAATATATCCAGGAGACTGTATTGAAGTAAAATTATCTTCATTCTGATGCGGCTTGCTGCATTAACGACTTTATTTTTTCCGATACCGAAATCCTACCAGCCTCATGAATCGCTCTTGAAGACATTTTCTTCATGGTCTTCCGCAGAATTTCTTTCACTTTTTCATTTTCGTGCTTTATAGCAAATTCATCCAGATAGTATTGTACAAAAACCAGGCAAATCACATCTTCCAAAGTTTGCGTTTCTGCATTTTTGCGAAGCTCCTTTTTCAGCAACAGAAACTTAACCTTATCAATAATTTCCATTTCATATTCGCAGTCTTTCAATATTTGCTGTGCGATTTTAGCATGATGATCCTTTAATCTATCTCGCCACTTCAAATAACCTTTGCGATCCTTCGGGTACGATTCCCTGGGTATTTCCCATCGCCCGACATGCTGGCAACGGGCGGCGAGTCGTAAATATTCCGGAGCTTCAGGTGCAAAATGCTCCAGCTTCTCTGTCATTCGCCTGGCATACAGTAATTCCTTTGGTACAGAACCTTCACCTGTAATCTCCAAGTGAGGATCATTGGAATTATAGGCATCAAACAGGATAATTGCTTTTTCGAATCGCTCTGTTTGCAGCATGGTGTGAAGTTCACGATGATTGATGTAAAAATCAAAATACTATTACAAAGTTGCGCAAACAATTTCAACATGCTCCGCTTTGGCGCAAGTTACGCAGCAGCAAAAGCTTTGTTACACTTCAAATATCTTTAGTGACACCTGATACCATGGATTTCATGCGACCAGGCATAGATTTCTTCATTCACCTACACCAGCCCTGCGTTTACCTGCGGGGAGCCTGTACCGGCCTAAAACCTATGGCTGCAAGAGTCCAATATGACGTTATTTGAATCATAATACAAACAATTATGGAAACGGAATACAACAAAGGTTCAAATCCCACACCTGAAAAAAGAAGCGGGAATCTTGGTCGTGGTCGTGCGCTTGGAGGCTTGATCATCGTCACTGTCGGTACCCTGCTTTTGGCGAGGCAGCTGGGCGTCTATTTTCCAGGTTGGCTATTTTCCTGGAAAATGCTCCTGATCGTTATTGGTGTATACGTGGGGGCTCGTCATTCCTTCAGAAGCCTTGGCTGGCTCATACCGGTTGGCATCGGAACCATTTTTTTATTGGAAGACTTTATACCGTATTTGACGATACGGGAATACGCCTGGCCAATCATTATTATCTTCATTGGCCTGTTCATGATTTTTCGTCCACGTGGATCAGGGCGCAGAAGGCGTTCCAGATATTGGGAAATGAATGCGGAGGAAATCGATAAATCAAGCGAAGGCTTCTTTGATTCCTTCACGATGTTCGGGGAAAATAAAAAACTGATTCTCTCAAAAGATTTCAAAGGCGGCGAAAGCTTCTGCATCTTTGGTGGCGCTGAAATAAACCTCACCCAAGCAGACATTAATGGAAGGGTGGCGATCGATCTCGTGCAGATTTTCGGGGGAACAAGGCTCATTGTGCCAGCCCATTGGAAACTAGAGACAGAAGAAATGGTTTCCATTTTTGGCGGACTAAACGACAAGCGACAATTCCAAAATACGGTCACCGATCAATCTAAAGTGCTCGTGTTGAAAGGAACATGTTTGTTTGGCGGAATTGACATCAAAAGCTTTTAACCCTGTTTCAGACTCTATTCATCCTTATGCACGGATTATGAATTGGTATATAACAAAGGTGGTTTTCAACATTACAGCAGAAAATAGTACTGCAAAGAATCAGTTTGATGAACAACTCCGGTTGGTTAAAGCGGACAGCAAAGCGGAAGCATTCCTTAAGGCCCGTATGCTTGGACTAGGTGAAGAAGACACTTTTATTAACGACAAAATGAAACAGGTAAGGTGGGAATTTGTAAATGTATCCGAAGTCTTTCCCTTAAAAAATCTGGATGACGGCATAGAACTATATTCCCATATCTACGAAACGGAGGAGGCAAATTCATATATTAACACTGTCCACCAAAAGGCAATCGCTATTCGTTTGAATGCTGGCTCTCAATGCTGAAAACGGGAAACTTATGAGTCTGGACTTCACGGCAATCTCTACCCGTAAAATAATCATAGCCTATATAAGCTGGTGGCTGGTGTTGATATTGGTGGAAGCCTATGCGATGGTAGCCACGTTTGACTTTGGATGGGCAATTGCGCTGGCCGATGCGGTGAGCATGAACTTGCTCATCGGTACGGCTGGTTACATTACTTTCACCTCACTGCGTTACTATCAACCCAACCCCAGAAATGCCATTTATCTGATCGTTTGGAGTATAGTGCTCGCGGTCTTCTGTGCGATAGCACATCGCTACCTAATGATGTGGAATTTATTCCCGCAGGAAGATCGTTATCAGGAATATCTTGCCGCCTCGCAGCTAATTCGCGGATTGTTGATTTGGTTTATGATCACCTTAATCGGAGTGATTAGCTGGATATGGTTTTACCTGCATGACCAACGTGATGGCGAAAAACGTGAAAATGATACGGCCAAGCTGGCACGGGAAGCAGAGTTGGCCTCATTGCGGCAGCAGCTACAGCCACATTTCTTATTCAACAGCTTGAATTCAATTAGCGCATTGGCCGGATCAAAACCGGAGGAAGCCCGGAAAATGATTCAACAGCTTTCTGATTTTCTTCGTGGAACAATTAAGAAAGATGATCAGAAGCTCATCAGTCTGCAGGAAGAGCTCACACACCTTCAGCTTTACCTTGACATTGAGCAGGTCCGCTTTGGTCACAGGCTAAAAACAGAAGTTAGACAAGCCGAGCAAACGCATACCATGGTACTCCCGGCTTTGCTGTTGCAGCCATTGGTGGAGAATGCAATCAAGTTTGGGTTGTACGATACGGTTGGAGAAATCACGATCCGGATCGTAACGATGATGATCGAGCAACAGCTAATTATTAGAATAGAAAACCCTTTCGACCCCAACACCTCAAAACCAAAACAAGGCACAGGATTCGGGCTGGACTCTGTTCAGCGGAGGTTGTACCTCCTTTTTGGCCGGAACGACTTGTTGACAACACATCAAATAGAAGATATTTTTATAACCGAAGTCAGAATACCGCAAGCGCATGATTAAAGCGATACTTATTGACGATGAGCCCCTGGCCAGAAGTATTGTAATGGAATACCTCAAAGCATTCCCGGAAATATCCGTCTTACAGGAATGCAATGATGGGTTTGAAGGCGTTAAAGCCATTGCCGTGCACAAGCCGGAATTAATTTTCCTCGACATTCAAATGCCAAAGATTAATGGTTTTGAAATGCTCGAACTTATTGATGAGCCCCCTGCCGTGATTTTTACTACTGCATTTGATGAATACGCCATCAAAGCTTTTGAGTCCAACGCCATTGATTATTTGCTAAAACCGTTCAGCAAAGAGCGTTTTGAAATGGCGATTCAAAAATGGCTTCAACAACGAACTCTACCGGCTACTACCTCAACAACGGAATCCATCTTATCCGAAGAAGTCCGACAGCCTGAAGAACGCAATCGCATTGTCGTAAAGGAAGGGAGTAATATCAGAATTATCCCTGTACATGAAGTTCAGTATATCGAAGCATATGACGACTATGTTAAGATCTTTACGCAAAAAGAAATGTTCTTAAAAAAGAAGACCATGAGCTTCTACGAAAAGAACCTTGACGCGTCCCAGTTTGTGCGCATACACCGATCATATATTCTGAACCTTCAGCATCTCACCAGGATCGAACCATTGGAAAAGGAAACCTATGTTGCACTGTTAAAGAGTGGCGTGAAAGTGTCGCTTAGCAAGAGCGGCTATGCCAAACTGAAGACTGTTCTGGGGCTTTAGTCATTGAGTGCACTCAAGACCACTGTCTGTCATGATAGCCACCAGAAGTATTAAGCTCAGCGTGGAGGACATTATTCCGATTTCAAGCTGACAACCGGATTATTCCTCGATGCCTTTATCGTTTGTGACCCAATGGTAAGCAGCCCCAGCATAAGCATACATCGCGATGGCAAGGCCGAATACATTGATGAAAGAAAACACCTTGTGTTTTAGCATGTTTCGGATTCCCACTTTAAAATAATTCCTGAATATATCGTCGTTTAAGGTCTCATATATTCTTGTTGGCTTGATGATGCCAGGTCGAATGATAGGAGAACATCAATGATAAATTTTACATCTGCCCTTCGCTTTCCAGATGCTTGAAGGCGTTCATGATACAACTCCATCAAGTCTCCCTCAATGTATTTGAGCAACTTCGGATGGCAAAACCACCTAAAAAAGCGAAGGAAATATTTGGGAGGAGCAGGATTCATGGTCAGTCTGATCGCAATGAATCAACAGGGTTGGCCAAAGCAGACTGAATAGTTTTAAAACTCATGGTCACAAATGCGATGATGATCGTGATCAATCCCGACAGTGCAAACACCCACCATTGTATGTCAATCCTATATGCAAAATCCTGAAGCCATTTATTCATCAGATAAAACCCCATGGGAAATGCGATGATAAATGAGATCGCTACCAGGAGAATCAAATCCCTGGAAAGCAGCGAAACGATTTGAGAGACACTGGCACCAAGGACTTTGCGTATACCGATCTCTTTGATGCGCTGCTCTGCGGTAAAGGTTATCAGACCAAATAGTCCCAGGCAAGCGACAAGGATAGTCAGAAACCCAAAAATCTTCAGGATGTCTCCCATCTTCTGTTCGGTTAGATAGGTCTCATTGTAGAGCTCATCCAACAAGGCATACGAAAAGGGTTCCTCCGCATGAAAGGCATTCCACATTTCCATAACCCTGGTCAATAGGCCTGCGATGTCTTTTGAATTAGTTCGGATAATAAGCCCGCCGTAGGGGTTGTTAAGCATTACCAGCGGGGCGATAGTCTCGTGCAGCGATTTGAAATGAAAGTCCTTTACGATGCCAATGACGATGAGGCTCCGCTTTCCACTATTTGCTGTGAGCGTCATACCCAGTGGATTATCTCCCAGTTCAAAGATTTTGGCCGCTGTTTCATTAATAATTACGTTCGACGAATCGCTGTCTGCGGATGAAAAATTTCTCCCGGCAATTAGCTCCATTCCCATCGTTGGTATGTATTGCTCATCAATATTGTAGACCAACGTCCTTCGGACAGCTTCCTTCTGGGTGCCGGGATAAACACCCATCATGTTATTGTCAGTAGGACCAGCAGGCACAAATCCGGACATGGTGACTCGCTCAACGCTGGGTTCATTTAATAGCTGATCCCTGAACACAGACTCATTGTTGCCCAGGAGATACGACTCCCGTAATACAAGAATTTGGTCGCGGTCGTAACCTATTTTCTTCGATTGGATGTATGACATTTGCTGTGTAACAATGATGATCGCCATGATCAGCCCGACGGAAATAACAAATTGGAAAACAACAAGCACACTTCTGACGCCTTTACTGCCTCCTCCATAGGAGACTTTGCTTTTAAGCGTATCGATAGGTCTAAAAGAAGAGAGAAAAAAGGCCGGGTAACTCCCCGCAAGAAATGTGATGACTATTCCCAGTACCACCAGGATAACCCATACCACAGGGTTGAGGAGAGAACTGACTTCCAGCATCTTTCCGGATAGTTGATTGAATACGGGGAGTACTACGCCTACAAGCAAAATTGCCAATACCATAGCGAGGCCCGTTGCAATGAGAGACTCTGTCAGAAATTGATAAATCAGCTGTCGCTTCTGAGATCCCAAGATTTTTTTTACACCAACTTCCTTGCTTCGCCGCGTGGCCGCAGCCGTGGATAAATTTATGAAGTTGATACAAGCAATCAGCAACATAAACAATGCGATGGCTCCGAATATGTAAACCAACTTTATATCTCCACCTGGTTCTAGTTCTGTTTGACCGGAAAAATCAGAAAACAAATGAATGGCTGTCAGCGGCTGGACATACAAACCAATCTCATTTCCATTTGCCACAAACTTCTCAAAAGACATTCCAATTTGCGCAACTTGCGGCCCCATGTACTTGGCGATAATAGCAGGCAATTTTGATTCAAACGCTTCGACATTGGTACCTTTGGAAAGTACCAGGTAGTTAAAATAGTTAGAAGACATCCAATTATCCACCTTTGCATCCACCACACCTTCCATGGAGGCAAAAAGGTCGAAATGAAAATGAGAATTTGCCGGCACATTCTGAATGACCCCCTTAACCGTATACTGCTCACCCCGATCTCTAAATTCCAGCACTTTATCGATGGGATCTTCATCTCCGAAAAATTTTAGAGCCTCTTCTTTCGTAATTACGATTGAATTAGGGTTCTTCAGCGCAGTTTTAGGATCACCCATCAGCAGGGGAAGGGTAAATACCTCGAAGAAATTTGGATCAACAAAAGCCAACCTGCTGTTCCGGTAGGTATTATTCTCATACACTATTTTGGGAGAACCAAATCTTCGCAGCCGAGTTGCTTCAAGTACTTCCGGAAATTCTTCCTTCAATGTAGGGCCAACGGGTGCTGGCGTGACCGCTTCCTTGATCGTTTCGCCATTAACACTACCTTTCAACACTACCCTGACAATATTGTCGGCTTTCTCATTGTAGCGATCGTAACTCAATTCATCTGCAATGAACATGGAAATAATCAGGCAGGTAGCAATGCCGAGGGCAAGGCCGGCCGTGTTAATCGCGAAGTGACCTTTATTCTTCCAGAGACTTCTCCAACCAATTTTAAAGTAACTGCTATACATCCAGTAGTGGTTTACATGGCTAATGTGATCTTTGTGGGTTTGACAACGCCAGGCACTTGATAGCAGAAAGCGGCTACAATGGTGCCAGAAATAAAAATAAGGCTAGCACATTACATGCCTGCTTTACTGGTATCCCATATGTTCATATTCGGCCAACGCCTCTCCTCTAATGAACAGTATTTCATGCCAGTGTCTGACACGTCATAACGTCAACAATTTGGCGTTGGAACAGACTGAACTAAAAAAATGCATAAATTACTTCTGTTATGAAATACTTAGCCATAGTCCTTATTTCCATTTTGTTCTCCTGTAACCACAGGGATGTATCTCCGGATGTGTATCCCAGAATGATTATGCATGAAATAAATGAAGCGGAGATCAAAAAAGGTGACAAGGTCATTGCACTTGTTGGCGCAACACTTATTGACGTGATTGGAGCCAAGGCTGTACAAGACGCCTGTGTGGTCATCCGGAATGATAAGATTGAACTGGTGGGTAAATCCGGCAACTTTGAAATCCCAAAGGAAGCTGAGATAATAGATGTTACAGGCCTCACCATGCTTCCAGGATTGATCGACGCGCACTATCATAATGAAGAAAGCCTGGAAATGGCAGGTTTGTTCCTAAGAAATGGCGTTACCTCCGTCCGGGATCCTGGCGCATGGATAGAGGCATATAGTGCATTACGCGCATCTGGCAAAACTATACCCAGGCTATTCCTGGCAGGCCCGCACCTCGACAGCTATCCACCGGCGTATCCCCGTGACGCATATCTCGTAAGAGATCCAGCAGAGGGTCACCTTGCTGTTGAGAAGCTTGTCCTTCAGGGAGCAACAGCAATCAAAGTGTATTATCGTCTTCCTGTCGGGATCATCAGTGAGGTTTGCAGGACAGCACACCTTCATGGCCTGCCTGTAACCGCACATTTAGAGCTTGTCGATGCTAGGGAAGCCATTGAAGCGGGCTTAGATGGCATTGAACACATCACCTCTTTCGGAACCTATTTGCTTCCTCCTCGCGAGGCAGAAAAATATAAACAACATGTCATGGCTGACAATGATGCGAGAAAGCGCGGAAGGTATGAAGTATGGAATTCACTTGACTTGGAAATTAACTTGAAGGTAGATTCACTCGTTCAATTCCTATTGGATAAAAAGACGTTTGTCAGTCCAACGCTTGCCATCTTTGAGCGGCAATACGACACAGCAGATAGTATTGAGGTAAATGGGTTCAGGAACATGATAAAATTCGTTGGTCAGCTTAGCAAAGCCGGGATAAGGATTGTTGTTGGTTCGCACACGTGGGTTCCATATGCAGCATCAGGCTTTGCCTATTGCCGGGAAATGGAACTGCTACACGATGCAGGTCTCGGCAACATGAAAATCATACAGGCTGCTACTATTGAAAATGCAAGGTTCTTCCGAATAGACGAGCGGCTGGGGAGCATCGAGAAAGGCAAGATAGCAGACCTCATCGTAGTAGATGGTGACCCTATTGCCGACATTAAGGCCATGCGCCGTGTGCAGAAAGTGATGCTGAACGGTGTGTGGGTACCATCAGCGGAACAGTAGATATGATTGCCGGGCCCTATTGCGTACACTTGAGCGATAAACTTTAACTTCACGATATGATTACTACAGCAAAAGAGATTATGAACTTATCCACTGAAATTTTTTGCCTGGAAACAAAACCTGACTTTATCAGAAAATGAAAAAACATTTCAGACAAACCACATCAAGATTTACTATTCAGATTTTATTGCTGAACGGATTATTGTCTTTCACCGGTTGCCAAAAGGAACCGGTATCTGGTCAGGCGCAAGACGCGCTCTCCACATTTGAACTTGAACCGGGTTTCAAGATAGAACTTGTTGCAGCCGAGCCGTTGATCACCGATCCCGTAGACATGGAAATAGACGAATACGGTCGATTATACGTTGTCGAAATGCCTGGATATCCATTGGATAAAAGTGGCTCCGGAAAAATAGTACTCCTGCGCGATACAGACGGAGACGGTCAAATGGATAATCGGACGGTGTTTGCTGATCAGCTGGTATTGCCCAACAGCATCATGCGTTGGAAAAACGGTGTAATCGTTACAGATGCCCCCAACGTACTCTATCTGGAAGATGCCGATGGAGACGGGCGCGCAGAGATCAGAGACACTTTATTAACCGGATTCGCATTGTCAAACCCACAGCATAATCTTAACAGTCCTGTGTTGGGCATCGATAACTGGATTTACCTTGCCCATGAGGGCGCCGTTGGCACTGAAATGTATGCGGCGGAATTTGGAGACCCAGGCCAGGAAGTTTATTTTCCTGATAAACCTCAATCACCACGGCTACGCATCAACGCAGGAGGTCGGGCAGTTCGTTTCCGGCCTGACCAACACGAACTGGAGATGACTTCCAGCTACTCGCAATTTGGTCACACGTTTGATGCCTGGGGACATCACCTGGAGGTGAGTAACAGTAACCATATTTTTCAGGAGGTCATACCAGAAACATACCTTAAGCGTAATCCGGATTTGCTTGTTTCAGATGCCACGGAGTCCCTATCTGATCATGGGTCGGCAGCGGAAGTATTTCCAATAACGATAAACCCCGAGCACCAACTGCTTACTGATGTCGGTGCGATTACTTCCGCTTGCGGGATCGCGGCATACCTGGGCGGAGCTTTTCCTCCTCCTTATGACCGAACAACCTTTGTTGCGGAGCCTGTTAGTAATCTTGTTCATGTTGATCAACTCGAAGACAAAGGCGCAACATTTACTGCCAGTCGCATGCGTCCACACAAAGAATTTCTTGCTTCCAAGGATCCAAAATTCAGACCAGTAAATATGTATATCGGACCGGATGGTGCACTTTACATTGTAGATTACTATCGTCAGATTATTGAACACCCGGAATGGATGGGTGAAGAAGTGGTTAAGTCCGGCGCACTTTATAACGATACGGATAAAGGACGCATTTATCGGATTACAACGACAGATGCATCACCCGCAGACTGGACTAAAGGTCTGACGCTAGGGGATAATAGAACTGATCAATTGGTAGAAAATCTATCGAGTCCCAATATTTGGTGGAGATTAAATGCACAGCGTTTGCTGATAGACCGCGCTGATAAAGGAGCCGTTCCGGCGTTATTTAAAATGGCCAACAATCAGGCTTCTCCGCTGGGTCGCCTGCACGCGTTGTGGACGCTGGAAGGTATGGGAGAACTTACGCCAGAGCAGATTGAACTAGCCTTAAAAGATCCTGTCGCCGGAATCCGGGAGAATGCCATCAAATTAACCGAACTTCATTTGATTGATGCCCCCCATTTTGCGCACTTGTTGCTTGGGCTTCAGGAGGATGTGAATCCTAAGGTCAGATATCAATTGCTCTGCACACTTGGATTTTTGAATACTCCGGAAGCTGCGGAAGCCAGGCATAGGATTTTATTTCAGGATGTAGATGACAAATGGGTCCAGGTCGCTGCATTGTCGGCGTCATCTTCACAAACATCTGCATTGTTGAATGATGTATTGAGAAATTATCGAAAAGATACACCTGCGTACGCCTCCCTTACCAGGCGGTTGACCACTATGCTGGGTGCTACAGGAAAACCAAGCGAAATTCGGCAGTTGATCCAAAAAGCCACTGAAATAAAATCAGGAGAACATGACTGGAATGGACCTGTTTTGGAAGGCCTTGCACAAGGCATGGAAACCAAGGCCTCAGCTGCTTCTCTTGGGATGGAAGAACAGCGGATTCTGATCAATGCATTTTTTGAACATCCTTCAACCGAGGTTAGAAAAGGTTCACTTCACCTGTTAAAGGTAACCGGGATAACCAATGAATCGCTTGCGCAAAACGCTATTGAAAAAGCAGTGACGATTGCAAAAGATCCGCAACAACCTGATAATAAGAGAGCCGACGCGATAGATTTTATTTCTTTGCGAAATCCGGTAACACACTCTTCATTGTTAATGCAGCTATTTGTTCCCACCGAACAGCTCTCTATTCAACTGGCAGCTTTGCGAACATTAAGCATTATACCCGACACAACGGTATGTGGTTTCCTGATAAGGCAATGGCCTGTTCTTACGCCGGAACTTCGGGATCCGGCAGTAAAGACATTTTTTGCGAGTGACCCCCGCATCGAAATGCTGTTAAATGCCATCGCTGATGGAAAGATTCCGGCGACTGAACTTAGCTGGCCTCGGAAAGTCACACTTATGAACTACCAATCGAACGACCCGTTGCGCAACAAAGCGCGTGCACTTTTCACAAAGAACAATGACGATGAAATTAACAAAGCTTATCAACAAGCCCTTCACCTTGAAGGTGATGCGATTAATGGAAAGAATGTCTATCAATTACAATGTGCACTTTGTCATCAGGTGAGAGGGGAATTGGGTATTAAATTTGGCCCTGATCTTGCGACAATCCATAATTGGTCGCGGGAGGCGATCATGGCAAATATTCTGGCTCCCAATCAATCTATTTCAAGTGGCTATGATCTTTGGGAAGTGACATTAACCAATGGCGAAAAGATACAGGGGATAATTTCCAGTGAAACTCCCGGAGCGATAACCCTTCAAAATACTGGAAGCCCTGAAAAGACAATAAGTCGCAAAGATGTCAAGTCACTGCGTGCGCTCAGCCTTTCCGCCATGCCTTCCGGCTTAGAAAAACAAATCAATCTGCAACAGATGGCTGATTTATTGGCGTTCCTGAAAGAAAATAAATAGAATCGGCTGTGTGCGCAAATACCCTGTTAATATCCGTACTTATGAAATTACAACATATGCTTTTCGAAATCAAGTCCCCGAAAACGCTGCTATCCTCGCTTCCATGGCTGATGGTAGTTTGCGTTATATTGATCAGCGAAACATCCTTCGCGCAGGAATCAGACGCTTCATTCAAATGGCCTGAAGGGAAAGTCTTTGCGGTAAGTCTTACTTTTGATGATGCGCGACCGAGTCAGGTAGAAGGTGGTACCGCAGTGCTGGATCAATACGGAGTCAAAGGAACATTTTACGTTCTTCCAGGACCTGTCAAACAGCACCTGGAGGGATGGAAGAAAGCTGCAGCCAACGGGCATGAGATTGGCAATCACTCCAGCAACCATCCTTGTACCGGTAATTTTCCATGGGCGCGGGAAAAGGCGCTTGAGAATTTCACACTTGAGCAAATGCGTACAGAACTAAGACAGGCCAACAAAGAAATCGAAACATTGCTGGGTGTAAGGCCGTCCGTTTTTGCATATCCCTGCGGACAGACCTTTGTTGGACGAGGTAAGGGCACCAAAAGTTATGTTCCCGTGGTCGCAGAATTGTTTCTTGCCGGAAGAGGCTGGCTTGATGAGGGACCAAATGATCCATCATTTTGTGATTTTGCACAGCTGACCGGAATGGAAATGGACGGAAAAAACTTTGATGCAATTCTACCAATACTAGAAAGCGCAAAAAATAATGGGCAATGGGTAGTGCTCGCCGGTCATGAGATGGGCGAAGCTGGGGAGCAAACCACGCGTCTCACGATGTTAAGAGAACTTATAGCCTATGCGCAGGATCCCGGCAACGGAATTTGGATCGCTCCTGTGGGTACAGTGGCCAGCTATGTTCAGCAGCAAAAAAGTAAGTAGCGGATAAGTGTAGAAGTCCTACTACGCGACGGGTAGGTGTCAGCCGCTGCGAAATTGCCCGAAACTACTCATGCAATTTTTCATATTGATGGCGTCAGCATCATCAATAGTAAACTACATTACAGTTTGGGTTATTGCTCTTGAATTTTTCCACCGTTTTTACCGAAACTTTGGTGTTATAACATTTCAATGTTTTAAGGGGCAATCCAAGTATTGCACTTATTTTCCTGACACTTGTATTGGAGCAATCAAGCGATTCAAGTTCCTGCAAATATTTCAGCGCGTCGACACTTCGGATTTGTGTTCCCGAACAATTTAGTGCTTGTAAATTCTCCAGTACGCTCACCGGCATCAAATCCTCCACGGGCGTATTGGAGATATCAAGGTCTGTCAGGGTGGTTAGTGAAGCCAGCGGACCAAGGTCACGGATGGGGCTGTTGGTTGCATGCAATGAAGACAAAGAATTCAATTCAATTAACGGGGACAAATCGGCTATGGCTGTTCCGGAAAAATCCAACTCCTTTAACTTAACGAATACGTGCAATGCAGAGAGATTACTAACCTGCACATCCTTGAAATGCAAGGCATCGAGCTCGACAAGCCTGTGAAGATCCTCTTTTCTTGATTTTTCATCAATAGCCGTCTGGGTGCCAAATATTTCCTTCCACCCCGCTGATAATTCATTCCACCACGCGTCCAATTCACTGGTCTTATAGACCACCAGGCAGGCTGGTCGCTTCTGCAGAAACATCTGAACTTGCACATCGCCGATTGCCGTCTGATCGACATAGACTCTTTGAAGTGCGGAAATTCCAATTAGCGCATCAATATTTTGGATTTGTGTTTTATCGGCCCGGAAAACTTCAATTTTCGCAAAACTACTAACAACAGAAATATCGACTACTTCTGTGTCGCTGATATCAAGCGATCTGATTTCGCGATGTTCCATGAGCGGAGATAGGTCGCTAACCGCCGTTTCTCTTGCGATAATGACTCGCAGTTTTTGTAAGTTCTGCAATGGTTTAAGATCCTGTATGGAAGAATTTCCCGCAATGTTTATGGAATCAACATTGGTTATTTTCGCCAGCTCCTCCTTGCTTGGGTTCAATTGTATTTTAGCCGTTTTACTTAGCACCTGCTGCCATGCCTCGGACAATGTGTCCCACCAACCTCTTAAGTCCTCAGAATCAAAAATCACGAGCACTTTAGGGTTAGCAGCCATAAAAGCGTCTGCCAAGGTCTGTCTGATAGGGGTATGATCGCAATATATTTTTTCAAGATGGGGAAGATCCTGCAAAGGCCGTAAATTAGAAACCAGCGTATAATTCATATGGAGAATTATAAGCTTCTCCAGATTTCTAAGTGCAGTGACTTCTTTAACCCTTATGCTATCAAGATTGAGTACAGTCAAATCTTTGAGGCCACCCAAAGGATTAAGATCATCAATCGCCGTTTTAGAAACATTCAAGTTGTTCAATTTTTTCAATCCTTCTAATGAAGACAAACTTGTTATTTCTGTTGCTTCAAGATTCAGATGCGTTAATTCCGGCAGATAACTGATAGGCGCCAAATCGAAAACATTTGTATTGACCATTTCCAGGCTCTCCAGTTTATTCATTCTTTCTAAAACTGAAATATCGGTCACGGCTGTGCTGCTAATATTAAGGCGGACAAGTTTTTCCGAATACTTCAATGCTGATATATCTTCAATCCTGGTATTGGAAAGGTCTAATTCAACAAGGTCTGTAAGGTTTCGAATCGGGTTAAGGTCGGTTATCGATGTATTTGAAAGGTTTAGGGCATGCAGGTTGATGAGTTGACCCAATGGTTCAATAGTCTGTATATATTGATTTTCGCTGAGATCCATCACTTCAGTAGCGATGATGTTTTTTATATCACCCAACTGCATGCTGTCTGTAAGGATGTTCAGCTTCTTTTTAAAAATGGATTGCCATTCAAACGACAGCTCTTTCCACCAATTGAGTAGCGCTACCTTTTCGTCGAATTCATTGGTATAGATACTTACAATCTTTAGGTCTTGATCCTTTGGGTCATAGTTGATTTCAATGTAGCGCGGAATGGTGTTATTGACAGTCTTTCCCTCCGCGGTAACTCCCTTGATATTGCGAAGGAGGGAAACTTTATAAAAAAGCTTATCATTCGCATTTACTGCGCCGCTAATATCCTTTATGGTAAATTCAAATTCTACATTTTCATAAAAGAAGTCAACATCTTTAAGGTAAGCTTGCACGTCCTTATTTGTAATGACGTTGCGCTTTTCAACCAGGTCGTCTTCAACCTGTACTTTGGCATCCCTGAATATTTTGGTGTAACTCTCCCTAATCAGGACATCCTTGTCTCGCGCTGCAGTTTTACTGTTTCCAATTGTGTTCAGTACATATTCGAGGAATGCGACCATGTCTCTGACCTTTTGCTCATGTTCTTTGAGATTAGGCTTGATTTGCTGTGCCTGCGTCCCCGCGACAACGAAAAAAAGTACGAATACCGTAGCAGTCCACAGTTTACTTGCCTTCATAGTATAGATACTTTAGCAATAGATTCTTTTCCGATTCATTGTTTACCATAACCAGATTCGATATCAGCCATCCTGTGTTATACCCGGGTCTATTGAATTCGGAAAGCTCAAAATACCATCCGTTAATTTGGAAAAAATGAAATTTCAGCTGCTCAACCGTTCTAAACTTCAGGTTTCCTTTCTTGATCTCATAGAGAAAAACAGAAAGGTGATCGGGCACAAAGCGCTTCACGGTAAACTGACTTGCGCTATCGGTATAACTAAATGCTCTTCTCAGGTTCATGAAATCCAGCTCATGGCTCAGGGGATGGAGAAATTTACCCACCTTGGTGGTATCCCTTTTGAAGTACGACTCGAACATGTTTGCATGTACTTTGCTGATGACCCATTTGCTTCCCAGATGATCCTGTTCAAGCTCCATGAACAACGTGACGGGCTCACTTTTTCCTTCCATTGCAAAGGTGGTATTCACCTCGGCGAACCAGGAACCACCGTGAAAATCCAAAATTGCCGGCTCAGTTTTGTCCAGCACATCCTTGATAAATTGGGTCTTCAGTTCCGCGCTAACATTTCTATTGCTGGCATCGAATAATATCCCGATGTATTTCTTGCGAAGTTTTTCGCTTCGGTACTGTTTGTCTTTTGGATAATACCGGTCACCTTTCTCGTCTTCTTCTCCATTGAATCGCCTGAAAAATTGATTGACTTGCTTGGTTTCTGCGTAGAGCTTGCTTTCATCATCTTTGTCCAGCAGCTGAGCGCCCACCAGATGAGATATTAACATGAATAAGAATAAGACCAGCCTGTTGACAAATCTCATGCACGCGTTTCAGTGACCCTGATATCTCCCAACAGCACATCCCAGAACTCAATCGTTCTTCCCTGAATCTGCGTTTTTTTCCTTTCCACATAGATCGTAATGTCCTTCTTGGTGGTATCCTTATATTTCATCCCATCATCCGATACACCCTCAAACTTCTGGTAGATTGTAACCACGCCAACGTAACGACCATCCGGTTGCCGCTCCAGATCACTTATATAATGAATGTCGTACCAGGAGATGGTGACACGATCATAGTTAAGCGCCATTAGCCGGTCAAAATATTTGCGCACTTTATAATAGGTAATCTCCTTTCTGTTTAGAGAGGAAACGCCCATTTCACTGTCGGTTGCAAACAGCTCTTCTGCCCGGTCCATTACACGTTGAGCTTCAGAAAATGGTGTCTTCTTACTTCCAATAATGCTGATGTACTTACTCAAATCCCGTACTTTTTCAAGGGCAAGCGAGTCTATGGCTTGCTTTCTTTCGGGACTAACGTCATCCTTTTGTGCAGCGACGTTCCCAATAATAAGGAGTCCGAAAAGCAAGGCGTAAATGTTTTTATAGTTAATCATATTCGATTGATTTTAAGCTTAGATTTTATTTTTGTTTTACCAGTTCTACCTCCGTGATCTTCCCGGAGCTGTCCAATTGCAGATTTCCAATTTTGTCTGCTCGTTTCTTCTGGTCTTTCAAATAGTTAAGATAGTCTCTGATCGTTGTTGGCCGGTCATAATCTTTCTGTCCTCCCGATTCACTAATGACGATAAGGACCGGAGTTTCCGGGGAAGTAAACAATGTTAATGCTTCACTAATGCTGCTGTTGGCTGCGGATACGCTGCTCGCGTTACCGATGGCACTAAAATATTGTTCCAGTTTTGAATACGGTTCACTTTTCTTGGCTTCTGCTTCCCTTCTTGCCCTTTCCTCCGCTTCCCGTTTTCTTAATTCCTCCTCTTGCTGTTGTTGCTGCTGTTTCTTAAGCGCGGCCTCCTGCTCCATTTTTGCTTTTCGTGCTTCAGCATCCGCGGCCTCCATGGCCTTCTTTTTGCTCTTACATCCGGTTCCGACGGCCATCATTACAACAATTATAGCCATTGTAATCACCCTAGGTGATTCTCGAAAGAGGTTTATCATTTTCTTTGTCATTTTCTTTGTTTTACGTTTCATGAAAGATTGGCCAGAAAGTCAGTAACCAGTGATGATATGTCGGCAATAAACCCCAACGACGGGAAGAATTGACATAGTATACCCATTGCTCCATATATTCAAGAAAATTCCGCAATGTTTTTTACATCTGCAACTCATTTTTCACGAGTGACTGATGGAATAGCTAACCCGACGCTATTTCGTTTCGTCAGCGTATTTCTCCTGTCCACAATTTGTTTCGTTGCCCTTTACCAGGGGTGGTTCCTTCATGAGATCTTTGCCGCAGCCCGCCTGTTAACATTTTATGATACTAAGTTGGCGCTTTTGCCCATCGTTTTCTTCAGACTTGTCCGTGCCAACAATGTCGCGGTAATGGTAAGCACTGCCCCCAGCAGCATGGGTGCGCCGGGCAAATAAACAGGCGCATGACTGTCCGTGAAGTATGCGAAAGTATTTGTCATCAACGGTGGGCCAATGATAGATGTAACACTCATTAAACTGGTCAATGCCCCCTGCAATTCCCCTTGTTCATTTGCAGGAACCTGTGTTGAGATGATTCCCTGTAACGCAGGACCCGCTATGCCGCCAAGCGCATATACCACAGTAAATGCAAACATCATCCAGGTCTTTGTGGCCAATGCAAAAAGCACAAAGCCTAATGCGCTCATTCCCAACCCCATGTATACACTTCGCTGATGGCCAAGCCTGGGTATGATGACACGGATCAAACCTCCCTGAACCACAGCAAATACAAACCCCACTACCGCCAGCGAAATGCCCACCATCGTAGGCGTCCACTTGAGTTTTTCCATGGTGTAATATGCCCAATTGCTTTGCACAGCATGTGCTGATATGTAAACTAATATCAGCGAAGAGACTAATCCCAGGATTACCGGATAGCGTTTTAAGTTGAGTAAGGAATTGACTGCGTTAGCACGCTTCCACTCGAATTTTCTCCTGTTCTCCGGTTTAAGGGATTCCGGAAGAATAAAAAAACCATACAGCCAATTTAATAACGAAAGCCCCGCTGAAACCATAAATGGAACGCGTGAGCCCAAGGGTTCCAACAGTCCTCCTGCCATAGGTCCAATGATAAATCCAAGTCCAAAGGCCGCACCGATTATTCCAAAATTCTGCGCTCGCTTTTCCGGTGTACTGATGTCAGCGATATATGCTGATGCAGTTGTAAAACTTGCGCCCATGATGCCCGCAATAATCCTGCCCAGGAAAAGCCAACCCAACGTTGGCGCAAACGCCAGAAAGATGTAATCAATTCCAAATCCAAAAAGGGAAGCAAGTAGCACGGGCCTTCTGCCATACCGGTCACTCAAGCCTCCCATGATCGGTGCACAAAGAAATTGCATGAAGGCATACGCAAATAACATCCAACCTCCATAGCGGGAGGCTTCGCTGAGCGTACCACTTGTGAGCTCCTGTATAAGCGTCGGTAAAACAGGAATAATAATTCCCAGGCCGGTTATGTCAATCAATAGTGTAATGAAGATGAAACCAAGCGCTGGATTCTTTCTGGACATAAAAAAAATTTATCAAATTAAACCCATTTTTTGTTAAGAGTCACTTAACTTTACTAAGACTACAAATATTAATACGGCCATCATCCTGAAATCAGGAAATACCAGGACGAAAGGTTACAAAGTAAGAAAGGTCTTACATTCTGCATCAACGGAAATACGGTTAATGGCTACATCACTCGCATTATTGACGAGTCGTCTGTAGAAGTTAGTAATCAAACGAACACAAAAGTGTTGGTTATGCTGAGTCGCCGGCATGCTGTAGCGATGAGCTGATTTTGATTATTTAACGTTTCAGCGTTATAGACACCCCCAATGCATTCATCAGGTTCACTTGCTCCTCAAATTTATCCTTATGTCTCAGCGCAAGTTTTGCTTCCAGGGTGCAGTTGTCCTTGAATACTTGTTGTACAATCCTTAGGTCAAATGCTTTCACGAGACGCATAACGTCAGCTGTTGAAGCGTAATCATACAATACATCAACGCGTTCATAAACTTCCTGCTCAATTACGAAAGCACCCGTCAATGCATCTTCCGCAGCAGATTTATACGCCGATATCAGACCTCCTACGCCAAGCTTCACCCCACCGAAATAGCGCACCACAACAATCAGTACATTCGTTAAATCCCTGGACCTTATCTGGCCAAGAATCGGATCGCCAGCGGAATGATTTGGTTCCCCATCATCAAATGTGCGAAAGCATTTTTTTTCTGCACCAAGCATCCATGCATAGCAGTGATGTCTGGCGTCGAAATATTCGCGCTTCACTCCATCAATTATTTCCTTGATTTCAGCTTCTGTGCTAACGGGATACGCAAAAGACAGAAATTTGCTCCCTTTTTCCTTGTAAACTCCTTTTGCTACGGTTTGCAGCGTACGGTAAGTGAAAATTGGCATGTAACGATTGAACTGGATTTAGCGTCAAATGAAAGAGAAATAGAAATTGCAACCAAACCATGCAACCTCAGCTTATGGCAATCGGTCTATCATAGGTAATAAATTCCAAAAAAATATGAAAAAGCAACTATCCATCCTTGTAATGGCCTTAATGTGCAGTCTTTCGCTGACATATGCGCAAACAAAGGAAACGCGCAACGTCGGGACCTTTACCAAGATTTCTTTTCGCGTACCTGGGAAGCTTTACTTACGCCAGGGCAGCCCTCAAAAAGTTGAAATTGAGGGTAAAAAGGACATTTTGGAAGAAATTGAGACTGAAGTAAATGGCAATCGGCTGGTCATCGGAAAAGAAAATGGATGGATGAACTGGAGCTGGGGTAATAATGACGAGGTAACGGTATACATCACCGTAAAAGACCTCGAAGGCATCAGTGTTAACGGATCAGGAGATGTGATTGGAGAAACGAAGATTATGGCCCGAGATCTGGATCTTAATGTGAGCGGATCCGGAAACCTGAAAATTGAAATTGATGCTACAGGAAATGTGGAAGGGGATGTGTCAGGCTCCGGCGATATGCATGTAAAAGGAAAATGCGGAAGTTTTGAAAGCGATGTGAGCGGCTCGGGAAAGGTGGTTTTGGCAATGAGCATTGCCAATCGTGCCGATTTTGGGATTTCTGGTTCCGGAAAGATTGAAGCCAGCGGAACTGCAAGCGATGTTAAGGCATCCATCAGCGGGTCGGGTAAGATATTGGCTGCTAATCTTGAAACAAATCGGTGTGAAATACGGATTTCGGGTTCAGGCGACATAGAAATCAATGTCAAGAATGAAATCGACGCCACCATATCTGGCAGCGGAACGGTGAGTTACAAAGGTAATCCCAACAAAATAAACAGCCATTCCTCCGGGAGCGGCAAAGTGCGGAAGATGTAATTCCTAAAGAAGCTGAATATACTTCCCAGTGCATCTCTGCGATTAAGATCTGAAATATTTCCATCGCAAATATTTATAATCGCAGCGGTTCGCTGAGGAATGATGCTGAAGGGCAACATGCATTATGCGATAAAGATTTTTTTAAAGCACAAGGAACTGTCGAAAACTAAATATGAAGTTGTTCGCATGAGTTTTAAGCGCGTAATCCCCCTACTAAAATATCTCCCATAGTTTTTCGCCAACTTCCTATAGACCATTTCCACTCTCAATGTCTGCGGGCGTGATTTGGACAGGGCCCAACAACCCGGAATCTCTAGGCTGCCATTGAGAAGCATCAAACAATCCATTCTTGCGGTTTTCTCTTTTCCGGGCCGGAAAGTTTACATTGTAAAATTTCTTCCAAACAATATTCCTTCTATCCAAATCCGCAATCCGGTTTGCCATAAGATTTGAAACTTTCACTTCAAGAATATTATTTTTTTTCAAAAGCGAATCATCAATCTCCAGTTGAAATACAGGACCGAGCAAGGTCCCCAACGATTTTCCATTCAGGAAAACCTCAGCGCTTTCCCTAACACTTCCAAGATCCAAAATCCATCCAGGCGTAATTAGTTCAGGTTTGGAAAAGGACATGGTATACGATGCTGTACCTGAAAAAGCCTGACAATCCATTCCTCCAAAGGTAGTCCAGGAGGACAAGGTATCCACTTCAACAGGTGACGGGAGAACAGGCCCACCTGACTCAAAGTTAATCTCCCACTTTCCTGTTAATGAGATTGGCACTCCGCTAATTGCATAATACTTAAACGAAGGCACATCTATTTCATCGTCATGAGTTTCGACGATAAGTGTTTGCCGTTTGGTTAGTTGTACATACACTTCAGACACGCTGGTGCCGACCTTCCTCATATTTGCTCTCCCAAAATTACCATTCATGGGATCGTACAGCATGGCAGCGGCTGCATCAGCCTGAAGGGCAAGCCATCCGGAGAAAGACTTGTCATTATTGTTCAGAATAAAATACACCGTACTATTATCGTTGCGCTTTTTCCGAATAAATTGAATGCCATTTGCGACGATTGTTTCTTTTCTAATTGATGCATGAGTTAATAAGCCGTCTGCGCTGTCTCCCACGAATACTTTCCCCTTTCCCACTTCAATAGATGTTATGCCTTCTGCGATTGGCTTCCTGGCTTCAAGCTTTTTCATCAATGCCTGAAAAGTATTTTCATGCTCTTCATAATTACCATATCCGGAAAATGACTCGGGGAGACCTTCCAGCGCGAAGACCGTTGCGCCTTCCTCGGCCAGGGAAATTATTTTTTGAAAGGTTTCTATGGGAATGTACCGGCAATGCGGGATAATAATTGTTTTGTACAAGCTGCCGGATTCGGTTTTGAGATTTCCATCAATTGTTTTAGTATTTTCAATCTGGCGATCAGAGATGTAGTCAAAAGCATATCCTTTTTCATACAGTGTTTCAGCACCTCTTCCAAAAGCTGATTGCTCAAACTGTTTTCCTATTCCGTCAAAGTGTTCGATCATCTCTTCACCCGGGGTTGAGAAGCGGTCGTATATAGGATAATATAAGAGCACGTCATTGTCGGGTGTGGTATGCTGTAAAAATGATTGACACCTTGTAACATAGTTGTTCAACGCGCCAAAATCTTTCCACAATGAGTTTCGCGGATTAAGGTGGACGGCAGCATAAAACAAACGCCCCGGCCATGGCTCCTCCGGAGGAGAATATGAAGTACCATGGTAGAATATATGGTTAACGCCATTGAGCATAAACCTGTCCAATGCAACTTTTATGTCAGACAGATTCGATTCAAAATGCTCATTCAACCAGGTGGCTGATTCCGATGATACCAATTTCTTACCGGTTACATTTCCCGCTGACGAAGCCATCTTAATCCGCAACGGTTCGACACCCTCTATTTCGGGAATATCAACTGTGGCATATAGGTCGAGAATATTCGATGGTGACCCATGGGCCTGGTTGCGAATAATTGCAGACTTTCCATGAGCCCACTGCTTCCAGGGTTCGGTGAAGTTATGGAGCAACATTTCTGAAATGGTCTCGCGATAGTCGCATAACACTCTTTTATTCTTTTCCGGGTCATCATTGCCGAATAGTGCAGGAAGATGTTCCTCCAAATTATATCCTCGTCTTCTGCTGAATTCATCGAACATAGCAGGTGTCCAGTCTGCAGCGCCTCTTGCGTCATCTACTTCATACGAATCATTAAAAAAAGCACGCAATGTATGAATATCCTTTCCGGCGAATGCTGTATCAAACCGGGTCAGGTAGTGCTGCAATGCAGCAGCCGAAAAATGATCGATGACATTTCCCTCGCCCCCGGGTCCCGCACGCTCAACCATCTTACCATGCCAGCCCTGAAAGACTGCGTATAGTTTCCAGTTGCCGTCCGGGGCTACCCAATCCAGTTTGCCGGTCTCATCTACTTTGCTGGTTAGGTTTACCACCTGATCCGTGTCACTGTATCCCATCAATAGTTTCAATGGAAGTAAACGCTCAAAGACAACCTGGTCTATCGCCAATGCCTGCAAATTTTTATTCTCAGCAATAGGTTGAATCAATTTGGCGATGTCTATTTTTTTTGGATCTATTCGAACCACCGGTTCGTTTCGCGTTCCCTGGGTAGTACTTTTTTCTGTCGAAAAAGTATCATTCACCTCATACAACTGACTACCAACGGCCCGAAGATAGGGTTGTTGCGTGAAAACAATGCGTTCCCGGAGGCGCTCGCCAGCGTGTAACGTATACATGGCATGGTGCAGGTTCTTGCTGGCATCATCGTCATTTACCCAAGGCCCTCCGAAGGGCCAGCCTGTGCCGGTAGCCATATCGATGCCCATATCCAGCCGTTCGGCTTCCCGAAAGGTGTGCAGCAGCAACTCCATCCATTGCGGAGAAAGGTAATTCACGAATTGGTCTTCGTTGCCAAACACGCCATAAATAGGCGTAATCTCAAGTCCACCGATATTAGCCTTTTGGTATGCTTCCATTTCAGCTGTAATCCCAGCTTTGGTTAACGCGCTACCATGCCACCACCATCTTGTCCAGGGTTTTGTCTCACGCGCAACCGTTGGCCAACCCGGTTCAACTTGTACTGTTGGCTGGCATCCTTGCAGAAGCGTAATGCAAGCAATGACGACTATGCTTTGAAGAAAGGATTGGGGCATCTTACTGCATGCACCATGACAGTGTGTTTTCCAATGTTCAACAGCACGAAGCTTCGTAAGAGTCCAAAACAATTTCATGAGCACAAAAACATTAAGCAAGAAAGAATACTTCAGAAAGGGGAATTGTAACGGGGGACTGGTCAGCATTGGTTTCCATAATATCCGCCATATAGGCCCACCATTTCTTTACGATCGGATGTTTACCCAGATCCTGAGATCCCTGAATGCCATTATTTTTTTGGATAGCAAATAGCGTATTCGTTTCCTTGTCCAGGAAAATTGAATAATCGCAGATGCCATTTTCCTTTAGTAAGGAACTTAATTCAGGCCAAATGGCATCATGTCTTTTTTTATACTCTGCTTCGCATCCGGGTTTTAATTTCATTTTGAAGGCAACCCGCGTACTTTCTGTAGATGTTGATGGGTTCACGTGTTGATGGATTTAAGGTGTTGATCACCAGGGCAGGCCCTGGTGATCCATTGTTGTATATCTTACGCAAGATGTTGTTATCAATTACAATAAAACACCCGGCATTATGGTTGTCCAAAGCACTTGTACCACGCGAATTAGAATCTATCATCGGGCCCAGAATCTTTTCCGGCAATTAGAGCAATGGTAATTCTTGCCATCTCAAAAACATTATCCTATCACCTTTTCACTCTTAACTATAGACGTAATAACTAATGTTAACCATGACTGTGCCTGATGACGTGGAGTACGGATTACTAAAATTGCATTTTTATTTGCAATTTCCCCCTTTACTAGATTTGATTGTATGGGCGTTATTCTGGGAGTAATCTTTCATTTTATTGGTGGCTTTGCCTCAGGCAGTTTCTACATGCCTTTTAAGAAAGTAAAAGAATGGGCGTGGGAAAGCTACTGGATCATTGGTGGCGTATTCTCCTGGCTAATCGTACCGCCACTGGCCGCATGGCTCACCTTGCCCGGTTTTTCAGCTATTATAAAAAATGCTACTTCGGATACTTTATTCTATACAGTCCTATTTGGCGTACTGTGGGGCATTGGCGGCTTGACGTATGGATTGGGTGTCCGTTACCTTGGGATGTCTTTGGGCAACTCCGTTGTGCTTGGATTTTGTTCAGCCTTTGGTGCCCTGGTCCCGTCTATCTACTACAACATTTTCCCATCTCCCGGAAAAACCACATTCGTTGAAATGCTAACCAACACGTGGGGACAAGTCGTTTTACTGGGCGTAGTAATGTGCCTGGCGGGGATATATATCTGTGGAAAAGCTGGCGTATTGAAAGAAAGGGAAATGAATGAAGAAGATAAGAAAAAAAGTGTTGCTGAATTTGACCTCATCAAGGGTTTAATCGTTGCCGTTACTTCCGGTATTTTAAGCTCCTGTTTTAACTTTGGCATTGAAGCAGGCAAGCCGATGGCCGAAAACGCGGTTTCGCTGGGGCTTAATCCTCTTTTTCAAAATAATGTAACGTATGTTGTCTTGTTGTGGGGAGGTCTTGCCACTAATTTTGTATGGTGCATGGTACTGAACGCCCGAAACAAAACATTTGGCAATTATCTTGATAAAAAAACACCTTTGTTTACGAATTATCTATTCGCTGCCCTGGCCGGCTCGACATGGTTTATGCAATTCTTTTTTTATGGGATGGGCGAAAGCAAACTTGGCAATGGTGCCAGCTCCTGGATACTTCACATGGCCTTTATTATTCTTGTGGCGAATATGTGGGGTATTTTACTAAGAGAATGGCATGGCGTGAGCACCAAGACCAGGTCAACAATTATTGTCGGTATCAGTACGATTATTCTTTCCGTACTTGTAGTCGGTTATGGGAATGCTATTAAATAAATAAACACAAAATTCTATATCGTATGTCAGCAAATGTAACAACACGATTCAGCCACGTAAGCTACTTATGGGACGAAAAGAAAGCCAAAGCATTGGCCGGTGACGAAGTTGGTCTTCTCATTTATCGCTCTAATATTTTGGGAGCCGATTTGCGGTTGACAAACTATGGCGGGGGCAACACTTCCTGCAAGGCCATGGCGAAAGATCCATTAACTGGAAAAGAAACGGAAGTGATGTGGGTGAAGGGATCCGGAGGGGATATCGGAACATTAAAGCGCAGCGGACTGGCCGCATTGTACGTTGACAGGTTACTGGCCCTAAAAAACATATATCGTGGAATTGAGCATGAAGACGAGATGGTTGAACTCTTTTACCATTGTATTTACGATCTGGCTTCGAAGGCACCTTCAATTGACACGGCGTTGCACGGATTTCTCCCCTTTAAGCATATCGATCATTTACATCCGGATGCTGCCATTGCAATTGCAGCAGCAAAGGATGGCAAGAAGATAACCAAAGAACTTTTCAATGGAACCATAGGATGGGTTGAGTGGCAACGTCCGGGTTTTGATCTGGGCCTAAAACTTAAGCAGTGCCTGGATGAGAATCCTGGCATAAGGGGTATTATGCTTGGGTCTCATGGATTATTTACCTGGGGCGACACCGCTTATGAAAGCTATATCAACACACTGGAAGTGATTGAACGTTGTGCACAATATCTGGAAGATAACTATGGGAAACGAGGTCCGGTTTTTGGTGGCGCTAAGATTGTCAGCGCTCCCAAAGAAAAGCGTATGCAGCAAGCAGCGCAAATAGCCCCGGTATTGCGCGGGTTCTGTTCACGAGAGACGCACATGATAGGACATTTTACTGATGACGATCGTGTATTGGAATTCATAAACGCAAAAGATCAGGAACGGCTGGCGCCTATGGGAACAAGTTGCCCGGATCATTTCCTACGGACAAAGATCAGTCCGCTTGTACTGGACATAAAACCAGATGCAGATCTATCTGATGTAAAAAGCATCCGCGAAAAACTTGCGCCTGCCTTTGAAAGCTATTGTCAGATGTACAAAGACTACTATGACACCTGCAAACACCCAAACAGTCCGGCGATGCGGGATCCAAACCCTGTTGTAATACTATACCCTGGTGTTGGAATGTTTACTTTTGCTAAGAATAAACAGACTGCGCGCGTGGCCGCGGAATTCTACATTAATGCCATAAATGTTATGAAGGGTGCCGAAGCGGTTTCTGCATACACCTCACTTCCCCGCCAAGAAGCCTTCAATATCGAGTATTGGTTGCTGGAAGAAGCCAAACTTCAGCGTATGCCGAAACCGAAAGCACTATCGGGCAAAATCGCGATGGTAACGGGAAGTGCCGGAGGAATTGGAAAAGCGATCGCCAAGAAATTTGCGGAAGAAGGTGCATGTGTGATATTATGTGATAACGATCAGGGTCGGCTAAAGGAAGCAGAAGCGGAGTTCAAAAAAGAATATGGCGACGATGCGTTTTCTTCAACGCTGATGGATGTGACGAGTAAACAGCAAATTGAGGCTTCCATGGCAATTGCAGCGCTTGCGTTTGGCGGTATGGATATTATTGTAAATAACGCGGGGCTTTCTATTTCCAAACCGCTGGAAGAACACACGGAAAAAGATTGGGACCTGCTCTATGATGTGCTGGTAAAAGGACAATTCCTCGTTACCCAGGCTTGTGTTAGTACAATGCGCAAGCAGCACCTTGGCGGGGATATAATTAACATTGTCAGTAAGAATGCATTGGTCTCAGGCCCTAACAATGCCGGATATGGTTCTGCCAAAGCAGCACAGTTGCATTTGAGTCGCTTAAATTCAGCTGAATTAGGATCCGATAAAATTCGTGTAAATGTTATCAATCCGGATGCAGTTATTGCCGATAGTAAGATATGGGCAAGTGGCTGGGCTGAAGGAAGGGCTAAGGCATATGGCGTTAAAGTGGAAGAGCTGCCTGAATTTTACGCGAAGCGCACATTGCTGAATGAAATTATATTGCCAGGGGATATCGCGAATGCTTGCTTTGCCCTTGTAAGTGGACTACTGAAGAAGTCAACGGGAAATGTTATTAATGTCGATGGTGGTATTGCAGCTGGATTCGTACGGTAATTTATTTCCCTTTGGAATCAGGAAGGTGCCCATACACTATAAAGGGAAGATGATAATTCATCATTTCCGCTTTGCCCGTGGGGTTTTTCCTGGATCCTTGTTTGTATTGGCTAAATCAGCGATGGAGTTTGCATATAGAATTTTCAACGTCGCGTCGCGTACCTGACCAAATAGATTGTTGATTTTGCAGGTTTTTTCATCTGAGCACATTCCACAGCTATCGTAGAAATTAAGTGAGACACAGGGCAGCATGGCTACTGCGCCATCTATGTGCCTTATCACCTCGATAATAGAAATTCGATTGGGGTCTTTCAGCAAGTAATAGCCTCCACTTTTCCCCTTTTTGCTTCCTAGAATTCCTGCATTTTTGAGATCCAGAAGTATGGCCTCCAGAAACTTTTTCGGGATAACTTTTTCTTCGGCAATCTCACCAATGGTAACCGTGGTTCCCTTATCGTGCTGCGACAAGTAGATCAGCGCGTGAAGCGCGTACTGGCATTTTTTTGAAAGCATATTGTTGGTTTGTTGACTCTACGGATTATTTAATGGTCTGTTCACAAACGACGCAGGTGATTCAACGAAATTTAATTATTCCCTGATCAAGAAGAAAGTCCTTCGTACGCTGAAGTTATTTGGGATGCCAACCGCTATCCTGATACAACACGAATTATTAGTTGCATTACCGGTACAGAATCAGTTGCCTTAGGGTTTTTCAAGAATATTACTTTGATTTATGGTTCTTTAGAATATTCATAATCAGTATAAATAATCTAAGATGGGAGCCACCGTAGATGTTTATGAGCCAAAAAAGAGATTTTCTTTCACGGAAGACTGGGCCGTCGTGCTACTGGGGTTCATTATAATACTTCTTTCAGTAGTGGGTTTCATGATTCCAGTGCCTGGGTTTGACTGGAAAACCGGAGACGAGCTAATTACCAAAGTTTTAGCCGCGAACAATTTGTTGAGTATTGCACTCCAGTTTTTCTTGGTATTCATTGTTTCGATGTTGGCCGCAATCCTCATGAACAAGCCAATCAAAAATTCCCTGGCGGTATTTCCTGTCGTCTACGTACTGACGGTTATCGCGATGATACTGGCAGGAAATAGTGGGGTGAAAGCATTAAATCTGGAAGCTGTAATCTTTAGCCTTGCCGTCGGATTACTGATCGGAAATGTTTTCCGGTTGCCACTATGGTTTCGTGACGCTTTATCAACAGAGTTGTTTGTGAAAATAGGACTAGTCCTGTTGGGGACGAGTATTATTTTTTCGGATATATTAAAAGCAGGATCACTGGGGCTTATTCAGGCATTAATCGTCGTGGTAAGCGTATGGTATTTTGCTTATTGGTTGTGCAAAAAGCTTGGCGTCGATGATGAACTCACAATGATGATCTCGAGTTCGGTTTCTATCTGTGGCGTTTCAGCCGCAATCGCAACGGCGGGAGCTATACACGGTGATACAAAAAAACTCTCCTATGTTATTTCCCTGGTATTGATCACGGCAATTCCGATGATGATCTTTATGCCCCTCATTGCTAAGTATTTTGGTTTTTCAGAAGAAGTAACAGGAGCCTGGCTGGGAGGTAGTATCGATACGACCGGGGCAGTTGTTGCATCAGGTACATTGGTTGGGGAAACAGCGTTAAAAATCAGTACCATTGTTAAGTTTTCCCAAAATGTGCTTTTGGGCCTGGCTGCATTTGCTATCAGCGTATACTGGACATACGCTGGTAAAGGTCAGACGAATGAGATAACCAAACCCACGTTTGGTGTAATATGGGAACGATTTCCAAAGTTTGTCCTTGGTTTTGTTTTGGCTTCACTCCTATTTTCCTTCATGCTGAGTAGTGAAACGGTCTCTCATGTGAAGGGCAGTTTGAAGAGCATTCAAACATTATGGTTTGTTCTGGCCTTTACCAGTATTGGGCTGGAAACCAAATTCTCAGACCTGTTTAATTCCAGCAGCAAGCGACCCTTGTATGCATTCTTAATTGCCCAAGTGTTTAATATATTGGTAACGCTGTTGATTGCCAACCTCCTATTTCGATGAGTAAGCGCGTACATCAATGAAGTTTCATGTCCATTAGCCGTGGCGTCCGAATCAATGCAAAGGCAATTTTTGTTGCAATTTAAATTCTCCTATCTTGCGCCCCGTTTGTACTGACTATTACTGGTACATTATCTAGACATCCAATTTTTTTGATTTTAATGGCACTACTCGAGAAGCAACTCTACGTTAAGAAGTCGGCAATTCCAGGCGCAGGAAAAGGTTTATTTACAAAAAAGCTCATTCCAAAAGGAACTCGTATTGTTGAGTATAAAGGCAAGCGAAGTACCTGGAAGGACGTGAAAGATGAGGATGGCAGGAACGGATACATTTTTTACATAAACAGGAAACATGTTATTGACGCGCTCCCAAACAAAAAGGCACTGGCACGATATGCAAATGATGCACGAGGGCTGGTGCGCATAAAGGGTCTGTTGAACAATTCTGATTATATTGTCGATGGATTGAAGGCGTATATAGAATCAAAGAAAGAGATACCTGCCGGAGGAGAAATTTTTGTTGACTATGGGGCAGATTATTGGAAGGTCATTCGCAAAAATACAAGGGAGTGGGAGAAAGAGGCGAAAGATGAAAAAAAGAAAAACAGCAAGCGTCGAAAAGTGAAGCGCGCCACGGCAAAACGTGTAGAGCACCCACATTAACACTACATAGCGCTTTTAGTATAAGCCGGGTTGTTTTGTCTTATGCCCTTACCGATCAGAATTCTGCACCAAACACGATTACGCGCACCAGGTAGTATTCAGAACACGGTGTCTTCAAGTGTCTTGATGCGCTGAAGTACACTGGCCGCATATTCATCAAACCCTTGCCGTGTTGCTTCCATCGCATATGCTTTCAATAAACGGACGGCATTTGAATTAATTTGAATGGCTTCGACAAGAATGGTGTATGCTTTAAGTCCGCTGTTTGGCTGATTGCGAAAAAAATTCGCGGATGCTATAACCGCTTCCTCTAAATATGGATTGTAGGTTCCTAATATTGCATAGTTCCTGCTTGCCAGCGCAGTATCTCCTTTTGATTCTGCTATCAGCGTTGTGAACAGCAATTTTTCCATCTTATGTGATGGCTCGAAGGAAATCTCTTGTTTCATTTGATTCTCCAACCCGCCGATATCTCCTCGATAGGCTAGCATCAGCAATTCGTACTGCTTTATTTCATTGTAAAGATTTTTGTCTGTAAGTTCCAAAACCCCTATTCGGCTAAAGTATTTGAATGCAGGCACAAGTTGATCTGCCTCAAAATATTTCCTGCTCAGGTCGAGCAGGGCTTGTGCCTTATAGTTGTCGTTTTCAAAGGTGTCAATAAGGCGATTAAACACTAGTGAATCACGAAGGCCGATTCGATACCTGCAAAATTGATATTTTTCAGTGTCACCCAATGCTTGTGCCTGATACGTTGGCAGAAAAAGTATTCTTTTCATTTGCGCCGCGACAAGCTGAAGTTCATCACTCTTGCTGCTCGCGACGGTATCCCAGGCTATTCCAGCTTTCCCCGTTTCACCGGCTTCAGAAAGTGCGATGGCGTTGTAAAATCTGGCGTCTTTGTAGTCGTATGTATCGGCATAGGTGAAATAGGTGGATGCCAACAAAGGATTTCGTTGTTCCAGGGCCCACAATCCCATAATGTAATTAAACTTGCCCTGATAGCTTTGCGAGATATAGGCAAGTTCCGCAAGAATTTCAAGCGCCTTTGTAACATTGCCATGTGCGTAATAAGCAAACGCAAGAGACGCCTTTATCGCCTCACTAAAGTTGGTGTTAACCGAATCGGAGACAAGAGTGTATGCTTGATTGATGAATGCTGTATCAAGTGAATTTGAATACTTAATTATGTAATTGTTTAGTACAGTCGCGGTATACAGATTAAGTCTTTTCGCGGCAAGTGGTTCGACCTTGATCTTGAAATCCTGCCGCTGAAGGGTTGAAAGTGCAAGCGCGTTGCCGATGACGGATGGTGAAGCAGCATCAAACAGGTTTACGACAGAATCAATTTTAAGTGGAATCAATTCCATCGCTGCTAACGCAAAGAAATTCGTTTCGGCTGCAGTCTTGGTGAAGGAATTTTCACGGGCTTTGTTTAGGTAGACAAGCGCTGAGTCAAGGTTATGTACTTGGGCATATGCATAGCCAAGATTATTGAATAGGATATTTTTGCCTTTTAAGATTTCATTGGCGTGTTGATATTCACGAATAGCCCCAAAGATATCGTTCTCCCAAAGGTAAATATTGCCAGCGTTGGTAAGCGAGTACAATGTAGGTCGCGTGGCATTTGCTTGTTCATAATTGTAATGGGCGCCCTCCATATTCAAACGCGCAGATTTCATCGTGGCCAGCGCATAATTCGACCGGTTGTTTTGAAACCCCTGGCTTCGTCCTTGCTCATAGAAAGATTCGGCATAGGTATCATTACCGAGTAAACCATACAGATCACCTGCGGTATTGTAAAAGCCGGCCAGTCCATTGTACACATAGACCCGCCAATTGGAGTAAAACACAAATGCCAACATAGCGATCATTCCTGCAAACCTGTAAGTAAAGTAGGGCATCCGTGTAGGATTGTACAGCACCTTGTAAACAGGGAGATCCCTGGCCAGCATGAGCACAAAATTTGAGAAAATATAGGTAAGGAAAATAATGCCATAGCCGGTATGGCTGAAAATGATTGCATCACGGATAATTTTCAATGCGGGATCATTGTGGTTTCCAAGTAGCTGACCTGTTGTCGCAAAACAAATTGCAGCCATCGACAGAAAAAAGTAAGCACCAAACGGAGCAAAGGGGACAATGTTTCCGTACAGTACTTCGCGTTGCCGAAAGCCCCAAATACCCAATACGGCAGAAAGCGTAAGCAACAGGTAAAGGTTAATGTAAATGAAGTTCCACTCAATTATGCCCATTTCGTGAAAACACGTTATCAGCAAATTGCCCATGTAGATGAAGCTCATGATTGAGAGATGACGAAGGCTTTTGGAAGAACCTTGGCTAACCATGTTTACAAAAGACGCAAACACATCATGCGCAACCATAATAATAAACAATACGCTGAGGATTAGGCCTGAAGCATATCCCGTCAGGGTTAAATGGTAGAACGGGTATTCAACACTTGAGAAGACCTTAATAATCAAACCAACAACTACCGCCAAAATTCCAAATACCAACAGGCGCATTACGAATGCGGTTGTAGGCCGAATACGATTAAAGTAAAAACCGGGCAATACAAAAAGTACGAGCACCGTAACAACGGGCAGGCGATTGTACAACCCGAAAATACCAAGCACCTCCAATCTTAGACTCACAACAAACAGGATGAATAACCCCATGCCGATAAAATACCAGAACTTTTCGATAGTCGTGATCACTGTAAGGATGACCACAGCACTGAAGATGATTACAAAAAGAAAAATGTATGATGCCCTGGTATTGGGAACGATGTCACTCCCGTGGAAGTATTCAAATACCACATAGTTTTCTCCGGGCACGCTGAGCTCAAACGGGCCAAGATGAAAACTGTGCACGGTAGTCTCAATAACCTTTTGCTCCTGCAACTTCACCCAGTCAATCACACTATCCGCGCCGCGGAAATACGAAAACCACAAGAACAAAATAGTGATGATTAGCAAAAATCCAGACAGATACCATATCAAGCGATAGTCCTTTAGCCAGTTTTTCCAGAAAAAAAGTGCGTGCATAAAGATTGGAGTGGAACCTAAAAAACGATATTATAATCGGAATATTTCAAGAAATTGTAACTCGGAAACAATCTGGTTAAGGCCAGTTTTTGTAATGATGGATTTTAACGATCCGCATGTTCTACAAGCTTGCATCTAATACAATTATTCCACGCAGACACCGAAGGGGGCTGAAACCTGTACATATCATGTCCATCGCGTCACTCCAATACCTTAGGCACCCTGAAATAATCAGAGTCTTTCTTTGGAGCATTTCGCAAAGCACGCTCGTGACTAAGGTGTTCATTTACTTCATCCTCACGAAGCGAATTAACCTCATAACTCATGGTCGTAAGAGGTTCAACACCATCCGTGTCCACCTCTTTTAATTTTTCAACCCAATCGACGATGGCAGTCATATCCTTCATCATTTTCTCCGCATCTTTCTCATCGAATTCAAGCCTGGAGAGGTGTGCTATCTTGTCAAGTAGGGCGCGATCAATTTTCATTTCCGAGTTGGTGTTTCAGTTCGTTGTCAATAGTCACAAATAATTTCTGTTTCAGCATATCCGTATCGTTTACGGTAAGGCCTGTCGTATCAATAGGCTCGTGAAAGATAACTTTTAGGCGATGCCAACGCAGCAGAAATTCATCCGGCGGCAAAATTATCCAATTAAACGGAATGGTGACAGGCACAATGGCGATTTGTTTTTCAATGGCTACACGGAAGGCCCCGTCCTTGAATTTCCCCATAACCGGGTCCTTCAGCGTAATAATGCCACCTTCCGGATAAATCACCAGGCTTTTTCCCTCGTCAATCGCTTCAAGTGAGCGCTTCATGGATGCATACCGGCTCTTCAGTTTGGACCTGTCCACCGTGATGTGCAATTTTCCATACATGTAACCAAACAACGGAATGTTTTCAATTCCTGTTTTCCCGACAAAGATGGCGTTATTTGGAGCAAGCCCCAATGTAGGAATATCCAGATAGGAGAAATGATTGGAGCAGAATATATACTGCTTCTTGGGATCAAGTGCAGCCCGGTATTCTATGGTGAAGGGTATACCAATTAGCGTAAACAGCGCGCGTGCCCACCACCTGTTAAGTACTCCAATCAGCTTGAACTGACCGGGTATAAAAATCGGGATAAAAAACAAAGGAAGAAGAATGAAGAAGAGCGCACCAAATACGACAACGCCATATCCGGTGTATATTGCTCTTAGAATTTTCATGGGCACAAATGTAAGAAAGATTACAGTCACTCTCGATTAAGACAAGAGATTACCAATCCACCTCAACGTATTTCGTAGATACCACAGAAGCTACTGAAGCGGTAGCACAAGAATGGTTAGACTGACAAACTATAGTCGATTCTAGTATTAAACTAACTGTTGTGCTCGCTGCTCAATTATATCAACATCGCTCCGCATTATCCGGATCATGGATTTTGTGCTTGCGACCAACGTACTCAGCAGCCACAAGCCTTATGTTAATAACCAATTACACAGCGCTGATCTTTTAGAATTTCCGAAGCTTGTTTTACTTCGATGCTTGATTTGACATCGTCCAATTTTCCTTTTATCAGACTTTCAATCTCACGCATCCGCAACGACTCTATAAATCTTTTCACTTCTTCTTCATCTTCGAGAAGCAAGGGGGGAACAATTGTGGGTTTATCGTTATCATCTTTGGCTACCATTGTAAAATATGAAGTATTGGTATGCTTGACAAGCCCCAACTTCACGTTTTCCGCGATAACCTTTATTCCTATAACCATTGAGGTCTTCCCAACATAATTGACAGAAGCCAACAGCGACACAAGATCACCAACCTCTACGGGCTGCAAAAACTCCACTCCTACTACAGATACGGTAACACAATAGTTGCCAGAATGTTTGGTGGCACATGCAAATGCGACCTTGTCCATCAGCGAAAGGAGAATCCCACCATGTATTTTACCGCCAAAGTTGGCATAGGATGGTATCATCAGCTCTGTTATTGTTGTATGTGAAGCGCGCACAGGTTTGGCAGTCATTGTCATGTGAGTCATTTTGGAAAAGATAGGAAAAATGTTATTAGTTATTGATCAATTTCAGTAATGCTTTTTAATATATTACCTGAAAGAAGCTTGCTTCAGGGCCAACCTGTTCACCAACTTTCGAAAGCGCATATACATTGCAATGCCAGTCAAAGTCAGCCCAATAAGTAATCCAAACCAAATACCAGGTGCTCCGTATCCCATCGTAAATCCAAGCCAGTAGCCAAGTGGCAATCCAATGATCCAATAGGAAACAAAAATTAAAACCGATGGTATTTTTACATCCTGGAGCCCGCGCAATGCCGCAATGCAAACCACTTGCGTCCCATCAGAGAGTTGGAATAAACCGGCTATCACCAACAATGTTGATGCGAGCGCAATAACTTCGCTATTGTCGACATAGAGGACAGGCAACCAATGTCGGCCTGTAATAAATATAAGTGCGCAGAGGCCCATAAATGAAAGCGCCATGATCAGCAGCGTGTAGGACGCGAGTTTCAGGTTCTTGAAATCTTTCCTCCCCAGGAAGTAACTGACGCGGATTGTCGCTGCCGCTGCAAGTCCCGCCGTAGTCATGTAACTTATGCTTGCCAGGTTAATTGCGATCTGATGTGCTGCCTGAGTTGTCGTACCAAGCCATCCCATCATTACCAACGAAAAGTCAAAGGCGGCAACTTCAAAAATATATTGAACACCACTGGGTACACCCAGGTGGAGCATCTTATTGAATAACTTATAGGTGTATTTGCCGATTGAAAACCCAGCTCTGAATTTACTGAAGGATGAGGCGTAATAAAGGTATGCAGCCAGTACGATTGCCATGAAAGTCCGTGAGATCAATGTCGCCCAACCCGCCCCATTTAATCCGAGTGCGGGGAATCCGGCGTGTCCATAAATTAAAACGTAATTGAGACAAATATTTACACCATTGCTGATGAAGATAACAATCATGGCTACCCGCGTATTGGACAATCCTTCCAGAAATTGCTTATAGGTCTGAAAAATTAGCATGGGAATCAGCGAAAAAGTAACGATGCTGAGATAGGGAATAGAGAGTGAAACAACTTCAATGGGTTGGTCAATTCGGTAGAGCAGGTTCTTAGCCATATATACCACTGCAGCCAATAGGCATCCATTGAAGAAATTGATAACAATCCCATGCCGCAGGGTTTCAATAATTTTATGGTTATTGTTTTCGCCATCGGCTTCGGCAACTAATGGGGTAATCGCATACGATACACCAATACCAAAAAGCATAAGAACGCTAAAAGCCACATTGGCCAGACCTGCGGCGGCAAGTGAAGTTGCGCTTACGTGACCCACCATGATATTGTCAGACACACCCATCATTACATGACCGAGGTTACTCAGCATCACAGGATAAGCCAGCTGAAAACTCTCACGAATGTGTGTTCTGATGGTCATAGAAAAGAAATTCCAGTTATCGGCTTGAATTTCCGTTTGTTGTGAGGTTGGTAATTATCTTCTAAAGTCCCCTGATCCGCCCCACCATGAGTAAACCGATCATGCTCATGCTATCCGCAATTTCACCCCGAACAACCATTTCAATCGCCTCTTTTAACGGTATTTTGCGAACCTTCAAATCAGCTTCGGTCTCTTCAAGCTCACTATCGCCATGTTCCAGGCCTTCGGCAAGGTATATCACGCACTCTTCATCTGATACTGAATTGGATGGATTCATCCTAAGTAGTGACGTCCACTTTTTAGCGGTAAGGCCGGTCTCTTCCTTTAATTCGCGTTTGGCCGCTTCCAATGGATTTTCTTGCAACGGACCACCCCCTTCTGGAATTTCCCAATGAAACTCATCCAGCGTATATCTGTATTGCCCAACGAGCCACGTATTACCCTGTTCATCAATCGGAATGATCCCAATACCTTTGTTCTTAAAATGGATTTTGCCATAAATCCCTTTTCCTCCCGCCGGATTAATGACCTGATACTCTGTGACTTTGATCCAGCGATTTTGATATTTTTCCACGGCGGAAAGTGTTGTCCATGGATTTTTGATTTCTTTTTGAGTCATAGTCGCAAATGTGTTGATCTAAAACCAATGCTGGTTTGCATGAGAATAACGGATGTTGCCATCATCATCGTTCTCAAAGCTATTGAATTCTTGTTTGCCGGAAACCATTTCAGCCGTAAGTTTGTAACCATGCTGTTGGCATCTTATACTGATGATCTTATTGAAGCCGGATGTGATGAAGCCGGGCGTGGATGTCTTGCAGGCCCGGTTGTAGCGGCCGCTGTTATTTTGCCAAAAAAATATAAGCATGCATTATTGAATGACTCAAAGCAACTTACAAAAGTAGCACGCGAGGCACTGCGAATCGATATTCAGCGCGATGCTTTGGCATGGGCCGTGGGAGTTGTTGACCATGAAGAAATTGATAAGATCAACATATTGAATGCCTCCTTTAAGGCAATGCACCTTGCTATTGACACGTTGAAGACTCGTCCTGACCTTCTATTAATTGATGGAAACAGGTTTAAGCCGTACGGCGATGTAAGATTTGAATGCATTGTAAAAGGTGATGCAACCTATCTGTCGATTGCGGCCGCTTCCATTTTGGCTAAAACCCATCGGGATGATTTCATGATAAGATTAGCCGATCAATATCCAGGCTATAGCTGGGAAACAAACGTGGGGTATCCTACTGAAGCACACCGGGAGGGTATCCGACAGTGCGGAGTTACACCTTTTCACAGGAGATCTTTTGCTTTATTACCACAACAGCTTGAACTATTTTGATCCTGGTTTATTGGCGCGCAAGTTCGGCATCATGAATGTGTAATTGCTTGCCTTTTCTTGAAGACACTGAACGAGGAATTTTACATACAAACTCTGAGCTAAACCGTCCGCGTTAAAACATGTGCCTTATTTTCCTTTCCTTTCAGCATCATCCCGCCTATAAGCTTATTATTGCGGGAAATCGCGACGAGTTTTACGAACGAAAAACTGCTTCGGCTAACTTTTGGCATGATCATCCCGACATCCTTGCGGGCCGTGATCTTGAAGCCGGGGGAACCTGGATGGGAATATCTAAGTCAGGCAATATTAGCATGCTCACCAATTACCGTGACCCAAGAAATATCGATCCGTTAGCTCCATCGCGCGGCCGCCTGGTATCCGATTTTTTGACTACACAGCATACCCCTGAGGCCTATCTTCAACAGCTGGACCGTAATGGAAAAGCATACAATGGATTCAATTTAATTGTTGGCAGTGGGGACGAGCTTTGGTATTACTCGAATTATAAAAAAGGAATAAACAAGCTATCCCATGGTTTTTATGGCATCAGTAATCATCTGTTGGAAACACCTTGGCCAAAAGTTTTGCGCGGAAAACAAAAAATGGAAACAGCGTTGAAACAATCCGTAATTGATCCGGAACAACTCTTTGAAATATTGTATGATGATAAAAGAGCAATTGACGCTGAGCTTCCAGATACCGGATTACCAATAGAAAGAGAACGTGCGCTGTCATCCATGTTTATTAAAAGTGACAATTATGGATCGCGGTGCTCTACCGTTATACTGGTTGACAATAGCAACAACGTTTTGTTTTCGGAGCGGGTATATGATACCACAACATTTCAGTTTACCACACAGACATATTCTTTTGCTTTTTGATTCATTCGCTCAAAGAGAGAAACGATATCAGGTTTAACATATGAAAAAGTAACCGATCAACATGTGAAAAAGAAAGACAGAACGCCGCTGCTGCTAAAAGCTGTCCGCTGGATGTACCCGAAGCTCGAACGTATTGCGCCCGCGCTAGCGCATCGCTATTTTGTAAGACTTTTCTTTACACCATTCCGATATCCATTACCACAAAAGGAGAACAAAGCGGAGAAATTTGCGGACAAGTTTTTCATAAAAGTGGCAGAAAAAAAAGTTCAATGTTACTCCTGGGGAAAAGGCATCCCCATTTTGTTAATTCACGGATGGGCTGGTAGAGCCACACAATTCCGAAGATTCATCAAGCCGCTTAACAAGGCCGGATATTGTGTAGTGGGATTTGATGGCCCGGCACATGGCAGATCAGAAGGTAAGCATACTGATATCCGGGAGTTTGAAGAAGCGATTCACAAGATTTGCGAAAAGGTAGGGCAACCTGCTGCTATCATAGCCCATTCATTTGGCGGAGGGGCTGCCTTGTATGCAGCCATGAATGGTCTTAAAATTACCAAGATTATCAACATTGCAACGCCAACCATAGGGGACGAAATCATAAGTACTTACTTAAAAGCATTGCACGGATCTGAATCAACCCGGGACTTTTTTAGGAAGTATATGCTATCGACCTATGGTAAAAGTTTTGATCAGTTTACTTCTTCTTACTTTGTCCGGCATTTGCCGTACCCGGTGAAATTATTGCTTATCCATGATGAAGACGATAAGGAGGTGGAGATAAAGCAAGCGGAAGAATTAATAAAACTTTATCCTGCTGCCCGACTGCTTAGAACTTCAGGGCTAGGCCATACACGCATCCTGAAGGATGACAAGGTGATAAAGGCATGCGTAACCTTTGTTAAAAGTGGAGCGCTGGAATAGGATCTTGTACTAAGTTTGGGAGCGGCGGAGCAGCATGGCTGGTTCATGGAAAACCTACAAGTAATGATCAGATCCAGGACCACCAATAGCAAAACATACTCAAGCCCCGGCATCTAAAATGATAATTTTGGTCCATTTGCAGCTAATTGCAACCAAATTCGCACTTCAGAGTATACTGTAAAGGGTAAACTTTTCTACTTTTATGCGCATCCCTGTAATTCAGGCTTTAATTCACAAACTAATAGGAAATGAAGATCATTGAGACCCAAAACATCGCAAGAATTTATAAGATGGGAAATAACATCGTAAATGCCCTGCAGGACGTGTCAATGTCTATCAATAGGGGTGAATACGTTGCATTTATGGGTCCCTCTGGCTCTGGTAAATCAACCTTAATGAATATCATAGGGTGTCTGGATACGCCTACTTCGGGCAGTTATTGGCTTAATAATCAATTGGTGAGCGATATGACTGAAAATGAACTTGCTGAGGTTCGCAACAAAGAAATTGGTTTTGTATTTCAAACGTTCAACCTGCTCCCTCGTGCGACGGCATTGGATAACGTCGCCCTTCCGTTGATTTACGCAGGATACAATAAATACGACAGGGATGAAAAGGCCATGATGGCCCTGGAAAGTGTTAGCCTGGCAGACCGGCACCACCACAAGCCCAATGAGCTTTCAGGGGGACAGCGTCAGCGAGTTGCCATCGCGAGAGCCCTGGTAAACGATCCATCTATTATTCTGGCGGACGAACCTACGGGAAACCTTGATTCAAAGACTTCCTATGATATTATGGGCCTATTCCAGGAACTTCATGATAAAGGCAACACTATTATCATGGTTACGCACGAAGATGATATTGCCCATTACGCCCACCGGATTATTCGTTTGCGGGATGGCCTGGTCGAGGGGGATCAAATAAATGACAATGTGAACCGGAGCGAGCCTGTTGCTGCACAATAAATAATTACTGCTGAAATTTCGATTTCATACGAACCCTAACAAAGCGCGCCTTCTGCTGTTATATAGCCGTAGGATTTATTAATTGCAATTGCATCTATCAAGCTATAACTTGAATTGCCATACACTTTTATACCAATGAAAATATACACCAAAACCGGTGATGACGGTACCACTTCACTTTTTGGCGGTAAGCGTGTTTCCAAAGCAGATCTTCGAATTGAAACCTATGGAACGGTGGATGAATTAAACGCCTTTATTGGATTGGTGCGCGATCAGGAAGTGAATCACGGCAGGACCGGCGTTTTGGTTGAAATTCAAAACAAACTTTTTACAATCGGATCAATCCTGGCCACTGAGCCTGAAAATACAAAATTGAAAATACCATCATTGTCAGACGATGATATTCTGTTCCTGGAGCAGGAAATGGATACATTGGATCAAGATCTTCCACCTATAAAATTCTTCGTCTTACCAGGCGGACATCAGTCTGTCTCACATTGTCATGTGGCCCGAACAGTTTGCAGACGGGCAGAACGACTAAGCATTGCGCTCAATGCACAAAATAAAATTGAACCACTCGTCATTAAATATCTCAACCGGCTTTCGGATTATTTGTTCGTCCTGGGCCGCAAGATGTCGATCGAGCTAGGCGTTAACGAAATCCCCTGGCGACCCAAGAAAGACTGATATCTATGCCCTTGTGCAAAATATTCTTCACTAACAGTTGTTAGCCTTCCTCATAAATAAGCAGTACCTTGCCATTGGAAAATCCTCAAGAAATGGAAGGCGTGTTAGAAATTGATATTGATCGGGTGGCAAATTCAAGGCTCCCCAAAACAGAACTGAAGGACATCCCTTTCGGCAGAGTTTTTACCGATCACATGTTCATCGCAGATTGCAAGAAGGGCGAATGGGAAAATTTGCGAATCATACCTTTTGGACATGTGCCCATCAGTCCTGCCAGTCCGGCACTTCATTACGGGCAAACCATTTTTGAAGGAATGAAGGCCTACTGGGGACAAAATGGAGATACACTTGTTTTTCGGCCGCACGACAACTGGAATAGATTGAATATTTCGGCACAAAGGATGGCCCTTGCGAAAGTTCCATCGGAGATATTCATGAAAGGATTGGCTGCGTTGCTTAATATTGATCGGGCGTGGATACCAACCGGACCAGCAAGTTCCTTGTACATTCGTCCATTTCTTTTTTCAGCAGACGAGTATATCGGGATTCGCCCTTCACAGAACTTTACCTTTATGATCATAACTTCTCCGGCCGGTGCGTATTATGCCGCTCCTCTGCGGGTGAAGATAGAAACCCATTATACGCGCGCCGTAGCAGGAGGCACAGGATTCGCCAAGGCGGCAGGAAATTATGGAGGGGCGATTTATCCTTCAAAGCTCGCGCAGGACCAAGGCTACCACCAACTGCTCTGGACTGACGCAAAAAAACACGCGTACATTGAAGAATCAGGTACCATGAACGTTATGTTCGTTTTTGAAGACACTTTGGTTACTCCGCCGCTGAGTGATTCAATTTTAGCGGGTATTACACGCGACAGCGTTCTTGCCCTGGCCCGTCATTGGAGATGGAAGGTTGAAGAGCGAAAAATCAGCGTAAAAGAATTAATAAGTGGAATAATGAAAGGAACAGTGAAGGAGGCGTTTGGTGTGGGTACTGCAGCTACCATCGCGCGCATTCAGTGCATTGGCTGGGAAGGAAAAGATTATCTTTTGCAAAATGCCGAGGAGAAAGGTTTAGCAGGTAAAATCTATGATGAGTTAGAGGGGATAAAACGGGGCATCCTTCCCGATCCTTTCAATTGGGTGGTAAGCATGTAAGAATAGCACAAAAATGTGATGGTACCATTGCATTGGGACTTACGATTGTTCTCCAATATTTTTACATTTATTCGAAATCGTAGCCGGTGAATAGAACTTTTGGGTACTCCCTGTTGCTGTTAATATTCGTTGTTGTCCCCCTCGCACGGGGGCAAAAGCAACTGGTACTGCTCAAAAATGAAAAAGTATTGTTGCGGCTTTATCCGGGCGACGAAATTATTTTCACGGTGAAGAACAGCAAAGCTATTCGTACTAGCTATATCAATAACCTTTTTGATACCGCAGTGATGGTTCATAAAGATATTGTGCCGTTTCACAGGATTGACAAAATCTATTTCAAACGATCCACTTTTGCAAATGTAGTGGGTACCTTCCTTGTCATTGGAGGTGTTGGCTATTTTCTGGTGGACCAATTCAATGAACTCGTTATCAAGGGTCACGAAGGCAGCATAAATGAAAACGTCGCAACGACGTCTGTGGCAATGGTTGCGGTGGGGCTTCCCCTGATGCTGATCAAAAAAAAATCGCAGCGTATTGGCCGCAAATACCGGTTGCTGACTGTCCAGGAGGGTTCCCTGTTTTACCAGCGGGAGCTTGACCACTTTTGACACCGTATATTTCCTGAAATTAGTTTGTAAGAAATAATTACTTTAGCCGAAAATTTAGTTCACATGACAACAGATCAATTGAAAGATTTGAAGGCTCGCGTTAGTGCCTTGAGGGGGTATCTTTGACTACGATCGTAAGATCCTTGAAATAAAAGACGAAGAACTGATTACGCATCAAGCTGATTTCTGGAACAATCCAAAAGAAGCAGAGATCATCCTGAAGAATGTTCGCACAAAGAAAGTGTGGACGGACGCCTTTGATGACGTCGCCAAAAGAATGGACGACCTGGAAGTGCTATATGAATTCCATGAGGCAGGCGATGTGGGAGAAGAAGAGCTGGACCAGGAATATGGGCGTGCCGAGAAAGCGATAGAGGAGTTGGAGTTCAAAAAAATGCTCAGCAAAGAAGAGGATCAGCTCAGCGCGGTTATCGAAATCAATCCAGGTGCAGGCGGAACGGAAAGTCAGGACTGGGCGGAAATGTTAAACCGCATGTACATCATGTGGGGAGAGCAGAAGGGCTACAAGGTTTCACAGATTGACTATCAATCCGGTGATGTTGCCGGTATCAAATCAGCCACATTGGAGATAGATGGTCCGTTTGCCTATGGAAAGTTGAAATCTGAAATTGGTGTTCACCGCCTTGTCCGTATCTCGCCGTTCGACTCCAACCAGCGCAGGCATACTTCTTTCGCGTCCATATTTGTCTATCCCAAAGTCGACAACTCCATTGAGATTGAAGTTAACCCAGCAGACATTGAAATTCAGACATCACGATCTGGTGGGGCAGGAGGCCAAAACGTAAACAAAGTCGAAACTAAGGTGCAACTCACGCATAAACCCAGCGGCATAGTTATTGTTTGCCAGGTGGAGCGCTCGCAACATGCTAACCGGGAACGTGCGATGCAGATGTTGAAATCCAAGCTCTATCAACGAGAGATGGAAAAACGCAATGCCGCTCGCGACAAAATTGAGGCCGGAAAAATGAAAATTGATTTTGGATCTCAGATCAGAAACTACGTGCTGCACCCCTACAAGCTTGTGAAAGATGCCCGCACAGGTGTAGAGCGCTTTGATGCCCAAAATGTATTGGATGGAGATTTAGATGACTTCATCAAAGCATTTTTGCTGGGAGCACAGGAAAAATCACAACAAACATGATGTATTGGACTTCCTGTAGCCAATGGGTTTGCAGAAAAAATAGAGCCAGAAAAGATTGACGCCTCAAAGAATCTACACCACTCAATTCTGGCTGCTTTGCATTAGCTCTCTGCTATTCTTTGCAAGCTTCAACATGCTAATCCCCGAGTTGCCGGAATACCTTACCAGTTTAGGTGGTCCTGAATACAAGGGACTTATCATTTCCCTTTTTACTGTTACCGCGTTGTTGTCTCGTCCTTTCAGTGGTAAACTTGCAGACAAAGTCGGCCGGGTACCTGTCATCATGTTCGGATCCATTGTGTGCTTTCTTTGCAGTCTTGTTTATCCGATCCTGTCTACAGTCACAGGATTTCTGTTACTACGATTGTTGCATGGATTTTCCACGGGATTTACACCTACTGGAACGGCGGCCTATTTATCCGATATTATTCCGGCCGAACGCAGGGGGGAAGCCATGGGATTGTTTGGCACTGCAGGTTCCCTTGGCATGGCCAGCGGTCCGGCGATAGGCGGTACGTTAGCCAACCAGTTTGGACTGAGTTCAGTTTTCTATTGTTCTTCAGCTTTTGGACTGATCTCTGTTTTGGTACTGATCGGAATAAAAGAAACCCTTACTCAAAATCACGCATTTGGCATAGGCCTGCTAAAAGTGAAGAAAGCTGATCTGTTTGACTCCAGGGTCCTCGCCCCTTGCCTGGTGATGGTCTTTCTGGTATACGCCTATGGCACAGTGCTTACCCTGATTCCGGATTTTGGTGAGTACGTTGGCATAAGAAACAAAGGTCTGTTGTTTACCTATATGACCGTGGCCTCCCTACTCATTAGGTTAATTGGCGGGAAAGCATCCGACCGCTGGGGGCGGGAGACGGTGCTGCGGATTTCCGCAATGTTTATTATTATATCCATTATGATCATGGCATTTTCGCAAACACCATTACATCTCATTGTTGGAATGTCATTGTATGGTTTGGCGCAAGGGGTCACATCGCCCACGTTGATAGCCTGGGCAACAGATTTAAGTGACCCGCAGAACAAAGGACGCGGTGTTGCTTCTCTGTATATTTTTATGGAGTTCGGTATAGGCTTTGGAGCGTTTACTTCAGGCCTGATTTATGGAAATGATCCTTCACGCTTGAGTTTGACTTTCGGAATATGCTGCATGGTAGCCGCTGTGGCCTTTTTATATTTACTGGTCAGGCGTTATTTGCCAATGACATCCTCATGAAAAAGATAATCCTTGTTCTATTTGTTTTCGTCTCAATGGGCGAAATTGTATCGGGCGTCGTTGGGGCTGAAGCACTTCATTGGATCTGCAAACCAATGATCATGATTACACTTGCGGTCTATTATTTTCGCCACGATGCAAACACCCGATCTACAAGTGTTGCGCTGGCAATTCTATTTTCATTTACCGGGGATATTGCATTAATGTTTGAATCGGCGCATCAGCTTTCCTTTGTTATAGGTTTACTGACATTTTTGAGCGCACATATCTTTTACATCATGGCATACCGCCAACACCAGCATAAATTAGTCGTGGACGGATTGCAGGGCATTCAGAAAATACGCTTTGCGTTTCCCATCATTCTTGCCGGATCAGGATTGGTTGTGATCCTATATCCTGTATTAGGGGTACTAAAATTACCGGTAATTGTTTACGCCCTGGTACTCGCGCTAATGGTGCTAAATGCGCTCTTCCGCTACGGTCGCACAACAACTGCCAGCTTCTGGATGGTCTTTGGGGGCGCAATCCTATTTATGGTTTCTGATTCTATTTTGGCTCTAAATAAATTTCTAATGCCTGTACCCCAAGCAAGCGTTTTGATCATGAGTTCATATATCCTCGCACAGTTCTTATTGATAGAAGGTTTGTGCAATCACTTCAAAAGTTCTGAATAATGATGTCTATCCATTTGCCACAACATTATCGCATCCAGAAACTCATAAACAAAGTTTAGGATTAGCGCTAAAAATAAAAATGCCTTTCCTTCAATTCCTCCATGCTTAGTCCCACCTGATTCTCACATATTTATCGTTCTTTTTAAAATGCGCAGGTATCGATTTCAGTATAGCATTGCGCAGTTTAATGAGAAGCATTTCTTTCAAAAAACCGTTGTGCACGGCAAGGCTCACCTCGCGTACAGGTTCAGGTGATATAAAATGCTTTACATGCTTGCTTTTCACGTTAACAGAGAGCTCCGGGATCAATGTGTATCCATAGTTGTTATCCACCATTGCTTTCAGGGTTTCGAACGAACCACTCTGATAGTTAAGCTGGTGGTGATGCTTTTTCTTACCCTTTCCGGAACAAAGATTCTCTACCTGACCCCGGAAGCAATGACCCTCCTCCAGCATTAATAGATTATCATAGGTAAGTGACTTCAGGCTTATCTTATTTTGCAAATAATATTTCAACTTCTCAGAAGTGTACAAGAGGATAGGTTCATAGAAAACAGGAATCTCGCGGATCTCCTTGTCATCGATTGGCGTAACCAATATGGCCAGGTCTAATCGATTCGTTTTTAAATATCGGATAATGTCTTGCGTCTGAAGCTCCATGACGGTAAACGAGGTACCGGGATGGTCATCAAGAAACTCATTCAAAAACCTGGGAAGTAAATACGGGGCAAGTGTGGGAATTATCCCAAGCCTGAATTCGCCTTCAATGGAATCCTTCTCATTCCGGATAAACTCCTTCAAATTTTTTATTTCCTGAAGAATTTGCCGCGCACGGGAAATAATCAATTCACCGGAAGGCGTTGGTTTCAGTGGTTGACTTTTATCAAAAATCTTTACTCCGAGTTCACCTTCAAGCTTCTTCACCATCATACTCAAAGTAGGCTGCGTAACATGACAATGCTCGGCTGCTTTCACATGGTTGCGGTGTATATCCAGGGCGAGGATATACTCCAGTTGTTGGAGATTCATAATACAATGTTGCTCGAAAGAAAGACAAAACTACCCTATCGACTACGAAAAAGGATACGATCTATATCAGCGAAACAGGATATTTCCATTATTATTTACTTCAGATGCGTTCCTTTTTGTAGCTAGAAATACCTGACCCTGGCTGCGGGGTTTCAATCCGCTATGTTTGTTCAGGATTTAGTTCTGCTATTTCAGCAAATTACAGATCACTTGGTAACTGTTATTTCATCCAAAACTTTCCCGGATTCATTTACCTGCTTCAATGTTAATTTTTTTTGCTCTGTCTCAATCAACGTAAAAGAGTGTACATCAGCAATTAACTTCGCAGTAAACGGTACCCAGTTTCCCGGGAGATCATGTTTCCACAAATCAGGGTTGCCCGATAGGCCCGGATCGTAAAGCGTAGCGCCTCCGGCACCTGTAACGATGTATATGATCCCTTTTGGCTTAGTATTCGTTTTTCCGTCGAATTGTTCATCCAGTTCAAACTCGCCATCAACCCTTCCTTCAGGTGTTATGATATATAGGGTGTGATCTTCGTTTTTCTTGGGTGAGAATATCAACGGCTTGCTTCGCTGGTAGTTGTGTACGTGCCCTGAGAACACTAGATCTACGCCCATGGATTCAAACTGCGGTGAGCAAAGTCGCATGAGCTGGTCATCATAATGGGTATTAGCCGTGTTAAAACCGGGATGGTGGAACGCAACAATTTTCCAGTCAGCCCTGCTGGTTTTCATGTCGTTCTGAAGCCAGGCCATCAAAGTAGGATCAAGTGGATTGGTATACATATTGGCATCCAGGCAGGCAATATGCACATTACCGTAATCAAAGGAGTAGTTAGCTATTTCTGGAAATCTGTTGTCTGTATTTTTGTTGAAATCCTTGACCCGCTCGGGACTTCCAGTGGCTTTGATGGTTAGTTCCGTAACCGGTGCATTTAACGGCAAATCGGCATAGTAGAAATAGGCAAGCCCGTCTGGTGTCTTGTCAAGATCGGTGCCATGCACATCGTGATTCCCCAGCATAGTATAAAAAGGGACAGAACTCATCAAGGGTGCTCCTTTCAATGAATCGGCTTCAGGTGCAAGGTAATAAGGGAAAAAATTCCTTAAATATTCACGTCCAAGCCCGTCAGAATACACATTGTCTCCAGTGATTAAGACAAACTGGGGTTTTTGGTTGTAGACCTGGTATGCGATTTTTGCCTGCTGGGGAGTGCCTGCCCCACAGTCGCCAAATACCACAAAACGAGTCTGCGGTTTCTTAGTTCGCGAATTAAAGGATTTGGTTGCAACTGGGTTCCCGTTGAGTGTTACACGATATACGTATTCATTGTCGAATGTCACTCTGGAAAGCTGCGCACGGTAAAGAACGGTAGTCTTGTTATCTATCCTCAACTGAACTGATGAAATTTTCGCAGTTGAGACTTTCTGTATATCCTCAAAATTTGAGCCTTGTCCATACTCAACTTTAAAAGATCCCGGGACACTGTCAGTTTGCCAGATCAGCACTTTTTGCTCTTTGGTAAGTGCCGGTGAATTGCCGGGCTGAAGATAGGGTGGAACCAATAGTTGTTGAGCACCTGCCGTGCACGTAACCGATAACAATAACAGAAGCAATTTTTTCATGATAAAGCTGTGTTTGCGGCATAAATTGGTAATAGAAACGCTATTTCGCAACTATTTTACCCATTCAAATACTTTTGGCAATCTAAATGCAAGGCTCGTGCCGACTTTGAATAAAAACTGACTTTTACCATTCTCTTAAGCCGTGCTTTGAGACATCATCCGTTCAACCAGCCATGGATTATCTTTTCTTTGATGATTCTTTTGTGATGAAAAATCCAGTTGACTGCCCAACAAGCGGTATAAGCATGATGATAACAAATAACAGGACGATGGTTGCGGAACGTTTTTCAATTATCTGATACAATATACCATGGATTATAATCAGTAGAAACAGCATATAATTCAACCGCTGAAGATTCTTCCAGCGTTTTGCTTTAAGCCATTCCAGTGACACATCGTTTGACAGGACGAGAAGGGCCAGCAGAATCAAGCCTGCAAACAATCCTACATAGTTTGCAGATCCAAAAATATCCTGGCGAAATACAAAACGATCCTCACCTTCAATGGCTTTGAAAAAGTAAAGCCAGATATTTCCCATGTGCACCTGAATACCAATCACAATATGGGCCAGGCCTACAAGTCCGCACCAGATACCAGCGTCTCGTCTGAGATCCGAGGAAAGTGGGTTATGCTTTTTCGCATAAATATTGATCGGGCCGATCAGCAGCGTGACGGCCAGTAAAATTATGCTTACATACCCGGTGGCCATGCTCCACAAATACGTGCGATCATCACCAGGTACAAAAACAACAAATAAAAGCAGTAACGCGCATGTAATGGCAAGAAGTATTGTATGATGCTTCGTCCTAATACCCAAACGGGAAGTTTTGCTCATTGGGTTTCATTTATTAATGAAGCGTCTCTCTGACTTCTCCGCAAGTCATCATCTTCTCACCAAAGTACGGGTTCCTAATTTCTTCTTCTCTGCTCAACCAGAATCCACCCTTGTTGTTCAATGCCATCGGGCAAAATTCGTAGTACGCCGTAGCGCCCCCTAGCCCATACGCCTTTATACTTTTGTATAAATTGTCGGAAAGGATGCTGAACGCAATGCGCTGCGATTCTATATCAGCTGAGTTTTCCATTTCCTTAAGTGAAGTCTCCATCGCCCCAAGATAATTCATCCAGTCATTGTGTGCTGCTCCGGAGAGGAGTTTCATATCAGTTTTCGCAAGCGATTGCTTCGTGGCAACAGCTTCAGCACTTACTTTGTTAACATTCGAGGACACCAAAGCATCCTTCAGTGCAACATAGGCCGTAAATACACTTGCAAGTTGCTCTTGAAATTCTGCATCTGCCGCAAACGCTGGTTTGGAACCGTTGGCATCCGCTGAGGCACTGGAACTGTGCATCTGGCTATCAGTATGCCCATCATGAATTTCTGTTGAGTCGCCTTGCTTGTTACTCCCACAGTTACTCAACAACGCGAACGTTGCTGCTACAAAAAGTATCGAAAACGAAGATTTCATTTTTATTAGTTTATTGTTGTATCCTTTTCATTATTAATATCAAAATCCATGGCTTTAACAATCTTTGGTATTAAAAATCCATGTTCCTGAAAAATCAGTACCAATGAATGGCAATAGGTCCGGCTCAATCTAGCAATCATACAGGCTCAGCCTTATAACCTGTTTTTTCGAGAGCCCGCTGAATTTCTACAACACTGGTTTTTCCAACCACTGTGAGAACCTTTGCAGGACTATCCGTGTCTACTTCCCAATTGTCTGCACCGACAGCCTCATTTAAATACGGTGTCACTTTCTCGATACATCCTGAACACATTATGTTGGTTTTGAATTTAATTGCTTCCATATGAAAAATATAAAGTTAAAAATTTAAATATCGTAGCATCAGCAGCCCGCTTTTTCCACTGAAAATCTAAATATTAGCGTAGCGCAACCGCAGGCTGTTGGCTACGACACTTACAGAACTTAGTGCCATGGCGGCACCGGCAATCATGGGGTCGAGCAAAAAACCATTCAAAGGATACAATATACCAGCTGCCATGGGTATGCCTATCACATTATAGATAAAGGCCCAAAATAAATTCTGGCGGATACAAATCACTGTTTTCGTTGAAAGATTAAGTGCTTTGGGTATGGACTGCAGATCGGATGTTATCAATGTCATCTTTGCTACATCCATGGCAATGTCTGAACCTTTTCCCATGGCGATACTCACATCCGCCTGTGCCAGGGCCTGGGAGTCATTGATTCCGTCACCGACCATTGCCACCACTTTTCCCTCCTGTTGTAATCTCTTCACAAACGCGGCTTTGTCTGAAGGAAGTACTTCTGCCGTATACTGCTTCAGGCCTGCCTGTTTAGCAATAGCCTTTGCAGTTTGTTCATTGTCACCGGTAAGCATGTAAACATCAATTCCTTTTTCTTGCAAGGTTTTAATAGCCATGGCAGAAGTACCTTTAATTCTATCAGCAATGCCAATAACTGCGAGAAGGTCATTTCGATTAAAAAAATAAACAACTGTCTTCGCCCTTGCTTGTAACCCTGTAACCAATTCAGTGATTTGTGTGCTGACTTTAATATGATTATCGTCCATGAGTCTTTTATTCCCCACAAAGTATTGCTCTCCATTGAATGCTGCCTCCACCCCGCGACCGGTTATACTCCCGAACCTGTCAAGCTTCACTCTCGTGGCTCCTTCTTCTTTTGACCAACTTACGACAGCTTCCGCCAAAGGATGTTCCGATAGGGCTTCCAGCGAATATAGTATCCGTTGAAGCAGTGCGGATTCCTGACCTTTCCGAAGATTCCAGGTCAAATCAGTTACCACAGGCTTGCCTTCCGTAATCGTCCCCGTCTTATCCAGGATGATTGCATTTACCTTGTGGGCCAACTCCAGGCTCTCGGCATCCTTAATGAGAATGTTATTTTCTGCGCCTTTTCCTACACCTACCATGATGGCTGTGGGTGTCGCCAGCCCCAATGCACAAGGGCACGCAATGACAAGGACCGTTACGGAAGTTAGTAGTGCATGCGTGAACGCATTGTCTCCTCCAAACAGCATCCAGATCACAAATGTGGCGACCGAAATGCCCATCACAACCGGAACGAAGATTCCCGCAATTTTATCCACCAACCGTTGCACCGGTGCTTTACTCCCTTGCGCCTCCTGTACCATTTTAATGATATGTGCTAAAATAGTATCCCCCCCGACTTTCTGTGCCTCAAATTGAAAACTCCCTTTTTGATTGACTGTTCCGGCAAAGACCTTTTCATCCGCCTTCTTTTCTACTGGCAAAGGTTCTCCCGAAATCATGCTCTCATCTACAAAGGAAGATCCACTGGTAACCATGCCATCAACCGCGATTTTATCACCCGGCCTTACAATAATGATATCTCCGACTTTGACAGCGGATATGGTGCGTTCCTGTTCAACGCCATCGACTATCACGCTGACCGTCTTCGGCTGTAGACCCATGAGTTTCCGTATAGATGCGGACGTATTGGATTTTGCTTTCTCTTCCAGGAGTTTGCCCAACGAGATAAAGGCAATGACGACGGCTGCTGCTTCAAAATACACGTGTGCTTCAACGCCGCGTGCATGCCAGAATTCAGGAAAAAAGGTATTAAAGGTGCTGAACAAAAAGGCAATCCCTGTGGATAACGCAACCAAGGTATCCATGTTGGCTTTGCCAAATCTTGCCTGCTTCCAGGCATTAATAAAAAAAAATCTGCCAAAATAAAACACTACGGGAGCAGCCAACATCATGGAAACATAATTTGCATAAGGCATGCGCATAAGAAACATTCCAATGATAACCACGGGGGTTGCCAGTATCAAAGACCAGATGGTCCTATGTTTTATTTCTTCATAGTATCTTCGTCGGGCTTCTTCTTTTACCGCCTGAGGATCTTCCACATCCACCACAAGGTCATAACCTATTGAACGCACTGCGTTCTGTAAATCCAATGGTTTGGCAATTTCTGTATCGTATTCTACCCAAGCGGATTGATTGGCAAAATTTACGCTGGCATCCTTCACGCCAGTCGCCGATTTTAGCGCAGACTCAACACTAACAGCACATGCGGCACAACTCATCTCCAACACGGGAAAAGTGTCTCGGATATATTTCCTATTCCTGGTTTTATCCAGACTTACTGTATTTGAGGACATGGTTTCTCCGGTTAAATATGCAATCGCAAGTATACCGTTTACACGTTGTTATTGTTTACATTTTAACGTGTTTAGATTATAACATTCAAACAAAGCGATACTTCTTGCTAACCGCAAAAGGAAAAATAATCTAAAAAACGCCCACCTTACTATAAAGGCGGAAAGTACAGCGAGTATCCTTGCGGAGAATTATTTGTAGGAAATAGGAAAGGTTGCTCAGGAAACCCGATCCAGGGACTTTCTGCTCTTGTTTATTTCTCTTGATTTTTTCAAATCAGACGGCGTAAGGCCGGTAACTTTTTTGAACTGCGCGGATAAATGGGCTACACTACTGTATCCCATTCTGTAGGCAATTTCACTCAGATTGAGTTCATCGTAAAGCAATAACTCTTTCACGCGCTCAATCTTCTGACGGATTACATATTGTTCCAGGGTAATACTTTCCACACCGGAAAAGAGATTGCTGAGATAATTGTACTCATAATGCATTTCATCGGCCAACAAAGTCGACCAATTGACTTTCCTGTCTACCTGGTCGCTGTGGTGAATCATTTGAATAACCTTGGCCTTGATCGATTCAATAAGCCTTCCTTTCCGGTCATCGATGCGTTCAAAACCAAGACTAAGCAAAGCGTCATCCATGCGGGATTGAACATCGCCCGACAAATTATCCTCATGGATAGTAACTTCTCCCAGGGATACATTTTCCGGGTGCAAACCCAATTGCTCCAGCCCCTGGCGGACCGCTGTTTTACAGCGGTCACAAACCATATTCTTAATATAAAGCGTTGTCATACCGTATATTTAATCAGGTCACGCCAAACATTTGCGTTTCAATGAATACTCCAGAACCAGTTAATCCTTTTTCCATAGCAATAAACGCATACACCTGCTCAATATCCTAATGTCCAATGGTTAAGAAAAGTTCAAATGATAAGCCATTGCAGATTAGGCGACATAGTAACGCGAGTCGTACATCTGTAAAGCCATGAAAAAACCACACCCGCAAGAATGTCCAGTTATTTTGTCCAATTGACTTCTCCCAACCTTAACTTTTCTTACTTTCGTTACAAAACTATTTTATTCCAGACTCCTATGAAACACCGTCTCCTAACGCTTTTGACAATTTCCATTTTACTTTTTTCATTTGACACGCAAACTCAGCAAAAGAACATGCCCCCAAAAAAATGGAAATCGCTTTTCAACGGTAAAAACCTGGAGGGCTGGACAATGAAGATCGTGGGATTCCCGTTGGGAGAAAATTTTGGGAATACCTTTCGTGTTGACAGCGGAATACTCAGTGTTCGTTATGACCAATATGGAGATAACTTCAATAACCGGTTTGGCGCAATTTATTATACCCAAAAATTCAGTAACTACCGGCTGAAGATAGAATATCGCTTTGTGGGAGAGACAGCCCCCGGCGCGCCGTCATGGGGATATCGGGATAGCGGCGTTATGTACCATTGCCAGGATCCCAGTTCATTATCGCTGACGCAGCCCTTTCCGGTCTGCCTGGAGTATAATTTGCATGGCGGAAACGGTACCGCAGAAAACCCGGTCGGAGATATCTGTGCTATGGGAACCTCCGTCGAAATTAACGGGAAAAAAAATGAATCGTTTTGTACCCCGCCCACTGTAAAAAAGACTTTCCATGGCGACCAGTGGGTAACCCTTGAAATCGATGTTCGGGGAAACAAGATCAGTCACTTTGTAAATGGTGAAGAGATTCTGCACTTCGAAAATCCCAGGTATAATCCCGATCACGAGTTAGGCAAAACATTCATCGTCGGAAATGATGACACAGTAAAGGGCGGCTTCATATCCCTGCAGTCAAACAGCCATCCCATTGACTTTCGGAAAATTGAAATCATGACGTATTGATGCCGGTGAAATAACGCGGAACATTTGATAACCGAATAACGTCAATCACGTATGCAATAATCATTCCGATGGAAGACACAGCAGTACCCTTCGATGGTAAATTATTAGAAACCCTTCTGGTAATGAAAATGCCTTTTGGGAAATACAAAGGTGTTGTCCTTGTAAAGCTGCCCGTAAGCTACCTGGAGTGGTTTGCCAAAAAGGGTTTTCCTGCTGGAAAGTTGGGAATGTTGTTGGCCACGCTTTATGAGATAAAATTAAACGGACTGGAATACTTGTTAGCGCCGTTGCAGCGCAAGGGGTTATAGAAAATCAGGCGAATCTATTACTCCTGCTGCGGAAAACCAGGGATGAGCTGGGTAGAATAGGATCCAAACTCTAAACGGCAAGCAAGCGCCTGCTTGCGTTGCAAACCTTTGTCTCTATTAGTCGGCTACTTTGCGCCCTTGCATCTTAAGAAAAAGATCATCCCCGGCGTAGTTTGGATTATTTGATTTACCCATTTCTAACACATACGCGAGTTCGCCGGTGAAAGACCTTGCACAATGTGAAAGGACACCGACGGGCTCTTCACTATTGGTTGCTTCCAGAACAATTGCCCCAGCCCCATCAGCATAGATCATGCTGTCGCGGTCATGTGGATCAGCAATCCGGGAAAGTGTTTCAGCGCCAATGACCAGTATTTTGTTTGCGTTCCCTGAACGAATGAGGTCATCAGATTGCATAACTGCCTGAAGCCAGCCTGGGCAGCCAAAGATTAAATCATAGGCAACCGTGGAAGGGTTTTTAATTCCCAGATAATGCTTTACCCGTGAAGCAAGGGAGGGAACAAAATCACTCCTGCGTTTTTCATTCCTAACATCACCGAAGTTATGCGCTACAATAATGGCATCAAGGTTTTCTCCATCAGTCTTTGCAGACTCCAGGGCAGCCGCTGCAACATAGAAAGCAATATCTGACGTTACAAGGTCATCAATTACGTATCTACTTTCCCGAATCCCTGTGATTTTGTAGAACTGCTGAATAATTTCTTCGTTGGGTTTTTCAATCTTAATCCGTCAGGCCCATAAAATTCATGACCCAGAAAATCTTCATTTGGAATTCTTTGCTCAGGAATGTAGCTACCACTCCCGACTATTGAGGACCATCTTTTCATTTTATAATAGCCAGTATATTTCAGACGCAGGTCTGCCTAATTCCTTTAGTCTTCTTTGATGAGACGCAAGTGCAGCCACAAAGGTTGGTTTTAAGTTATACATAATTCCGAACTCGTGTGCTGTTTTCTCCACGATCGGTGCAATACGCTTATAATGGATGTGAGAAATATTTGGAAAGAGATAGTGCTTAATCTGAAAGTTGAGCCCGCCAACATACCAGTTAAGCAAGAAATTGTTACGGGCAAAGTCTGATGTGGTACGCAGTTGATGTACTGCCCATTCAAAATGCACGACTCCATCCTTATCAGGAATTGGCTGATAAGTGCCCTCAACAACGTGTGCCATTTGAAATATCGTACTCATGATCATTCCAGCAACGATATGCATCAAAGCAAATCCTAACAATACTTGCCACCAAAGAAAAGAAGTCAGCCAAATCGGCAAGCCGACAATAATTGAAAAAAAAAGTGCTTTGGCAAGGATTAGCTTAGCAAGCTCCTTCCTGGGGCTGGACTGCTGCTTCTTGGTATTTCCTGATCTATTAAATTCAATCAGCTGGCCAAAGTCTGTAACTAGCTTGGATAGCGTCATCAGGCCATATAGGAAAAAGGCGTAACCATGTTGAAGTCTATGAAACCGTTTTAACGGTGCATGGTTGCATAAGCGGATAACCGCCTTGGTTTCAATATCCTGATCGAATCCATAAATATTAGTGTATGTATGGTGCAAAAGATTGTGCTGGATTTTCCAATTGAGGGTGTTGCTTGCGAACAAATACATAGTGGACGCAAATAACCGTTTTACCCAACGTTTCCCGGAGAAGACATCATGTGCCGCATCGTGCATCACTGCCATACCAATTCCAGCCTCGCCAATTCCCATAAGGATGACAAGTAGTATGGCCTGCCACAAATTCACAGGTATCGTCAAAAAAATCACAAAGGGGGTAATATAAATAGATATTATTATTACTGCCTTCACAAATAATCCCACATTTCCCTTCTGAGAGATTCCTTTCGAATTAAAGTAATCATTAACCCTGTTTCTTAAAGTACCATAAAATTCCCTTTTCGTGATTTTGGTCATCCCCTTGCCTTTTTGTTGCAAGTGATCAGATGTGTCTTTGGAATTTGGCCCTATAAGCCATTTTGTTTTATGAGGCGTTGGCTGGCCGGACAGGCCTATTATCCAGTCACTGAACATGTATCACGGGTCGGACATCATGCATTAAGAAATCTCTACGCTGGATTCACCCATGAGAACCGTGTATGGATCCTATCCTCCTGCTCCCTGCAATTGATTGTGTATTCGCGAAATTACCGGTGCGTTACCCGGAATGGTTTGGTAAGAAAATTTCTCCAGCCTGAAAGTTGGCAATGTTGTTGGCTACATGTAACAATTATTGTTGAATGGATTAACCTGCCGACTCGGACCGCTAAAGACTAACTGACGATATACTTATCGCCAGTTAGTCCAACCTAAACTAAACCCAACATCTACAAAATAACAGGCAACTCATTGCATCCCCAATGGGTAGTTAATACCACTGTATTGAAATTCTTGAAACACCTGCGTTCTTGGGTTTACACCGCCCAATACAATTACGCTGCCAGCCTGGAGATTACTGGCAATCAGTGGCATCCAGTAGACCTTGGAACTCGGATCGCTGCGCAGCGGTTACACCCGGACAGTCCAGCACTTTTTGCGCCGCAGCAATAACCGCAAGGCACTTGTCGGTATTGGTTGGATCACCTGTATAAGCCGTTAAAGCGGTCTCGAATGCGCTTACATCGTTATTGCAGGAAGCCGGCGTGGCTGGACTGTCACTGCTGCATCCGATTGCCAATGTTGCGATGAAACAAAAAACTGATAATGCGCGAGAGCTGAAATTCTTTTTCATGATCTTTAGTTTTTAGTTGATATTAATTTCTTACCCCGGGGAATTTTTCACTTTTAAAATTTATTGACCCTCAATTGATAGATCAAAGTTGCATTGCCATAGCACGCCAATCAATCCTGCAAACACGTGAATTATTAGTCCCCTGTTAAGGGGATTTTTAGGCTGAACACCCTTGTGGGAAACAGAAGATGAGGATTTATCGCGATTCAATCATTGGTGGCGAACGAGAATTTGATCCTTTGTGCTTCCCGGATTTGCATTGAAGAATTCAGAAGATTGGCTTACTTTTATCATCTGTTCATTCGGGGCGTAGCGCAGCCCGGTAGCGCGCCACGTTCGGGACGTGGAGGTCGTAGGTTCGAATCCTGTCGCCCCGACAAGAAAGAAATACAAAAAAGAGCATTCAGTGAGCATTATCTCAGATCAGGTGTACCCCGATTAGTTCGGACCGTAGCGCGTGGCGCGTTTCGCGCCAAGGTCGTAGGTTCGAATCCTGTCGCCCCGACAAGAAAGAAATACAAAAAAGAGCATTCCGTGAGTATTATCTCAGATCAGGTGTACCCCGATTAGTTCGGACCGTAGCGCGCGGCGCGTTTCGCGCCAAGGTCGTAGGTTCGAATCCTGTCGCCCCAATAAGAAAGAAATGCAAAAAAGAGCATTCAGTGAGTATTATCTCAGATCAGGTGTACCCCGATTAGTTCGGACCGTAGTGCGTGGCGCGTTTGGCGCCAAGGTCATAGGTTCGAATCCTGTCGCCCCGACAAGAAAGAAATACAAAAAAGAGCATTCAGTGAGTATTATCTCAGATCAGGTGTACCCCGATTAGTTCGGACCGTGGCG
>JAOUDZ010000191.1 GCA_029858965.1 Cyclobacteriaceae bacterium | reverse complement strand
GCCTAAGGTCATTGGCATGGATTAATCCTCGCCTATCGGGAGGTATATTGAGCAATAAGGTCGAGCCTCGGCCGACCGAGGTTAAATAGATTTCAAAAAGTTGTTCCGGAGTTTTGACTTGTGAATCTTCTTCGGCGTGATAAAACCATCCGGGTCGGATTGAAACATCTACCTCTGCGGGTATCCAGGCATTTCCGTTCTCGTTGCCTGTATTTAGCAGTTTCTCAATTCCAGGTTTTCCGGCGAACAGCGTATCAGCGCTTATGGTATTCCAGTTAGTCTCACCGGCAAGGCCTCGTTCATTTCCTACCCAGCGTACACCTGGGCCGGCGTCGCTAAAGAAAAGGATGTCAGGCTCCATATCCCGCACCAAACTTAATGTTGCTGGCCAATCGTAATACGTCGCGCCATTAATCTTGCGTGTTTCTCTGGAACCTCCATAAAATCCATCGCCTCCGTTGGCACCATCAAACCACATCTCAAATATTGGCCCATAGGAGGTGAAAAGCTCTTTTAACTGGTTTCGATAATATTCAACATAAGCAGGAGATCCGTAATCAGCGTGGTTTCTATCCCAGGGCGAAAGATAAACGCCAAACTTCAGTCCTTCCCGCTTGCATGCATCGGAGACCTCTTTTACCACATCTCCTTTTCCGTCCTTGAAAGGCGAATTCTTAACGCTGTGGTCTGTATATTGACTTGGCCAGAGACAAAAGCCATCATGATGTTTGCATGTTAAAATAATTCCTTTGAATCCTGCCTCTTTAAAAGCAACCACCCATTGGTTAACATCGAATGCAGATGGATCAAAGATGCCAGGATTTTCATCACCATACCCCCATTCTTTTCCTGTAAACGTGTTCGTGGTAAAGTGCACAAAGGCGTTGGTTTCCATTTCATGCCATGCCAGCTGACTTTCGCTTGGCGTAGGACCGACAATTGAGGGTGCCAGAACATCCTTTTTTTGAACACAGGATAGTACAAACAAAGAAGCGAGGCTGACCGCAAAGCATTTAGATAGCATAGTAATCCTTTATGTGAAGATACGTAAAAATTGACGTTCGTAATGGCCAACACCTGGTGTCAGGGATGCAATTGAATAGCCACCACCACCCGAACTTAACGTAATTGTCTTTTTGCTTCTTCCACCGTGTGAACAGGTATTCCACAAGTTTTGTCCTGGCATACATAAATTGTATCCCTTCCTTGAAGTGCAACTTTTCCTTCGAAGAGTGGAAGGTCGCTGTGGCCTGCTGATCCTTGCATCAGCGTGAAAGGAAGAAAATCTTGTTGGAGTTCCGCTCTTAGTTTTTGAATTCCGCGGCCCGTCAGCAGCACTTCTTTCATTCCTTTCTGCATTTCCGTATGGACAATTGCCCATTGCGACATATAATTCGGTTCTGACATAATCATGTGCGAAAGCGATGAAGTCATACCGGTGGCTACCTGTTTCCATGCTTCCTTATCGAGCAATGTTCCCACTAAAAAAAGGTTCTGTGCCATCACCGCGTTGGACGATGGAATTACGTTGTCAAATATTTCCTTTTTGCGTGTTATGAGTTTCTCTGCAAGTGCAGATGTATAGTAGAAGAAGCCGTCTGTTGAATCATAAAAATGGGCCATTGCATAGTCAATAAATTTCTCTGCTTGTTTGATCCAATGCTCATCAAAGGTGGTTTGGTACAGCCTTAGTTGAGCCTGGATAACATATGCATAGTCATCCAAAAAGCCTTCTGTTGTTGATCGTTTACCTTTGAAGGATCTGTAAAGCTGACACCCTGCGGATAATTCTTTTTCAATGAATCGCATATTTTTTATCGCAGCATCGAGGAATGCAATATCCCCGAATACGCGATAGGCATCTGTCAGTCCACAGACCATCATGGCATTCCAGGCGGTAATGATTTTATCGTCCAACGCTGGTCTGACTCTGTTTTCGCGGTGTGTGCGCAGCTGTAGTTTTGCATTCTTCAACATCTCATTCCAATCGGCCGATGGTATATTGTGTTCCTTGAGAAACACGATATCGGTATCATTTCGCTTAAGAATGTTGTTTCCGTGTTCCCAATTCCCGTCCGCAGTAGCGGCGTAGTATGTAGAGATTATTTCCCCATCTTGTCCAAGTACATCTTCGAGCTCCGATTTTGTCCATACATAAAACTTACCTTCTGCTCCATCGCTGTCGGCATCAAGGGCAGAATAGAATCCACCCGCTTCGGAAGTCATTTCCCGATTCAGCCAATCGAAAGTCTCAGTGACAATTTTTTTATATTCATCGTTCTTGGTAATAGCATAGGCCTCGGCGTACAGGCTAATCAATTGTGCATTATCATATAGCATTTTTTCAAAATGTGGTGCAAACCATTGAGCATCAACAGCGTATCGCGCAAATCCACCGCCAATCTGGTCATAAATCCCTCCCTGTGCTATCTTATCCAGGGTAATTTGGATTTGCTCCATTGCGGCCGGATCGTTGCTGATGTGGTAATAGCGCATTAGGAACATCCAAATGGAAGGCATAATAAATTTTGGTGCTTTGTCTACGCCTCCCCATACGCTATCAAAGCGCGATGCAAGATTGTTGTAGGTGGTTTGGATATCTTTTTCCCAATCAGCGTTATTGTGTTCTTGCATGAATCGCTCGACATCTGATCGAAGTAAATGCAAACGGAGTTCTTCCGCACTTGCTTCAAGTTTCTGGCGATTGCCCGTGTATGCCTTGTGAATGTTGTGCAGGACCTGCGCCCAGGCCTGTGGTGAGAAATAAGTTCCACCATAGAAAGGTTTTTGGTCTGGCGTAAGAAAAACATTAAGGGGCCACCCACCGTTTATGCCCAATGCCTGAACAGCCTCCATATAAATTTGATCTATGTCAGGGCGTTCTTCACGGTCAACCTTAATGCACACGAAAAATTCATTCATGATCTGGGCGATATCTTCTATTTCAAAACATTCGCGTTCCATGACATGGCACCAGTGACAAGCTGAGTAGCCTATGCTGACCAGGATGGGTTTGTCTTCTCTAATTGCCTTTTGCAACGCCACAGTTCCCCACTCGTACCAATCTACCGGATTATACGCGTGTTGGAGCAGATAGGGCGAAGTGGAATGGATTAAGCTATTTGGTTTTAGACTACTCATGCTTTATGGCTTCGGTTTACTTTGCGCAATGTTGTTGAATTCTTAACCAGGGTAAGAAACTTAAGGCTTTCTTCCGGAAAGTTGAGCTTCTATGCTGGCTATTTCCTGATCAACGTCTACAAGAACCTTAAGGTCTTCAAGTTTTCTTAGTATTTCCTTCAAGAATGACAGGTGAGCATTCGACGAAGGGTGAAACGGTCTGTGCGCCATGGCGCGTTGAATGTCTTTCCACTGATTCACAAAATTCTTCAACGCGGTGGTGAAGTACCGGTCAGCGTATTTTTCCCAAATATAGTCTTCAGCAACGGCAGTAGGATGAATCATGTCACGTTTGTAAAACCGGTAATCGCGAAGGTCGTCCATCATGATCTCATAGGCCGGGAAATATTCTACATCACCGTATTCTTCGGCGAGCGTGTAACAAGCTGCTCTCAGAATTGATTTACTCACGCTGTTCAATTCAAGCGCATCCTTGATGTGGCGAACGGGGCTCACCGTCAGCACAATCTTCAAGGTTGGATTAACAGCTTTTAGATCCTGATACAGGGTTGCAAAGGATTCAACGATTTTTTTTTGTGAAAGCAACGATTTAGAAAACAGCTTTTGCGGAACTTTGTGACAATTGGCGACGATTTCACCGGTATCATTGCGCGTATATACCCATGCCGTGCCATACGTAATAACAAGCCATTGTGCAGCACACAAAAAATAGTGTGATCCTCCGATAATTTCCTTAAGTTGAGCTTGTAGTTCGTCGCGCTGAAGCGCAGATACTGCTGAATGAAAATCATAGTTTAGGAAGACATCCTGCTGATGAAGGAACGTATGCGGAGCGGGGATTTCATTGAAGGCGGCGTATCGAATGGCCTTGTGGATGGAGTGCGGATTGTATAAAATGCCAAATGGATTTGAAAAGACAGCTAATTTATTGGCGATGAGTTTCTGGCCTATGGTATGGGCAAAACAAGACCCGATTGTGAGGATTTTGTCAGAAATGTCCATTTTATTCGGCGAGGCTACTGGACTGACGATTGTTCGAAAGTGATTCATATAAATAATGTTTCCGCAAACACTTGAAAATTTCGCGCTTTTTAAGATACTTTAGCCTTTGATTCAATTAAGATCTAATAATCAAAATTATGAATAACGACCTTACCGCCTTTGAAAAGATTCCGGTAAAAATCTTTGACACATCTGAAGAAGGCTCCGTCTTTGTTGCCAGGGAAATAGCCAAACTCATAAAAGCGCGCCAAAAAGAGAATAAACCGTGCTTGCTAGGCCTGGCTACGGGTTCATCGCCAACTCGTTTGTATGCGGAATTAGTAAGAATGCACCAGAAAGAGGGGCTAAGTTTTAAGAATGTGCACAC
>JAOUDZ010000083.1 GCA_029858965.1 Cyclobacteriaceae bacterium | reverse complement strand
GATATCCGGTGTCATGCTACGGATGTTCTCTGCGTCTTTTCTGACTTCAGGATCCAATCTTTTTAGATTATCATTTTGATGTTGAAACGTTGTCCGAACTAATGATTGAAATCCTGCGTACAAAGATCGCTGGTAGTGCAGAGAATACTTTTCAGGGGCAAACGCGGGAACGTCGGCTCGGGCAGCCAAGGCTTTATGCAATTCGGCTGTTCGGACGCCGAGCAACCTGATTTGTTCCGTGATTGCACCAGAAAATAGCTCTTTGAGCTCAGCATGCAGTTCATCTTCATTGGCCTCCTTTTCTGCCAGCTCTTCTGCCAGTTTGAGGGTATCTGGACTGGCCAGAATTTTTTCATTCAATTCATCCAGTCTGTCCAGTACGTATGTCCATCCGTCGCTGCTGTGGTCCACCATTTCTTTCATGATACCCAGGACTACGAGTTCTTTATACGTTTTCCATTCCATTGTTCCCACAAACGAAGGCATGTTCTTAAATCCACTTTCTTCTGTCAGGAAGCGGGAAATTTCAACGTCTGCATTAATGGAATAATCCAGTTTTCTGAAGAGCTTCAAAAAGAAACGGTTGCCATAGGCAATCGCCATATTACCTGCTTCGCTGGATAGAATGCGTGGACTTAGTTTTTTTGCCACCTCCTGCCGGAGTATATCCCGCGCTGAAAACAAAACAGATTCCGTCCTGGACTGCATGACTGTTTTGTTAGCAGTCATATTGTCCAGCAGTACTTCCTGGAGCGGCGAACCATACAGCGCGTCATATAAGAACCCTATCGTGTGCCCAATCTTGCATCTTATTATAATTGCCTGGGGATAATTTTCCTTCAGTGCGGTTCCTTCTTTTTCCGTGGCGAAGGCAATAGGTAATTGGTATAGCTCTGGCAAGCCTTGGTTGTAATTGACTTCTACGAACAAAATGATGGCGCTGCGTTTTTTCAGTGGGATCACTGCGGTACGGGTTATTAAAAGGGTTTCGATCGTACGACCCTCGCGACCAAACCACTGCCTGCCAGAAAGGTATGTGGGTAAAATGCTATCCTCCAATTTGTCCCGATTACTTTTTTGCAAGACACTTTCCCAGTCTTTCGCAGTGAGTTCGACCTGGTAATGATCCGGCTCGGCCATATCTGGTTTGCTTCGAAGCAGATACCACTGGCAGTCGTGTGCGCTCAGCGATAAGAAGTAGGCTTGATCAGGTTTGATGATAGGAAATTCATTCTTACTGAACACTTCCTCAGGCGTTTGTCCTGCATAAGCTTCTAATTCCAGTAATGCGGGCTGCGCATATCTTGATAGATTTACAACAACCAGCATCGTCTGATCCTCATAGCTTCTTGTGAAAGCAAATATTTTTGAGTTTTCCACGGCGATGAATTTGATATCACCCCAGGCAAAGGCCTTGAATTGCTTGCGCTTCGCAATGATGCGCTTCATCCACCATAAAAGGGATGAGGGATTGCGATTTTGAATTTCAACATTAAGCGATTCATAATGGTAATCCATATCCTGAATTACCGGAAGATAAAGCTTGTGCGGATTTGCGTCGGAGAATCCGGCGTTTCTGCCAGGCGTCCACTGCATGGGTGTACGCACGCCATCCCTGTCGCCGAGATAGAAATTGTCACCCATTCCAATCTCGTCACCATAATACAGTACTGGCGTGCCGGGTAAAGAGAGGAGCAAATTATTAAGCAATTCTATTTTTTTTCTATTGTTATTCATCAGCGGTGCCAGCCGATGGCGAATCCCCAAATTTATTTTGGCCTTTGGATCCTTCGCATATACCCGGTACATGTAATCCCGTTCTTCATCAGTAACCATCTCCAGGGTTAATTCATCGTGGTTGCGCAAAAATATTGCCCATTGACAAGTGGGTGGTATTTCTGGTGTCTGATCATAGATATCTATGATGGGGTAGCGATCTTCCATCTGCATGGCCATGTACATGCGCGGCATCAGTGGGAAGTGATAATTCATATGGCACTCATCGCCAGTCCCAAAATAGGCGGCCGAATCTTCGGGCCACATATTGGCTTCTGCGAGCAACAATGTTCCGGGATATTTCTTATCAATGTGCTTCCTCAGCTTTTTGAGGAAGGCATGTGTTTCTGGCAAATTTTCTCCATTCGTGTTTTCACGCTCGAATAGGTAGGGGATCGCATCCAACCTGAATCCATCCACACCCATAGCACACCAATAATCCAGTATCTTGAATACTTCCTGCTGCACATTTGGGTTGTCGTAATTCAGGTCAGGTTGATGTGAAAAAAAACGATGCCAATAATATTGCTTTACTTCAGGATCCCATGTCCAGTTGGACGTTTCGAAATCCTGAAATATTATTCTTACATCGGCATATTTTGTGGGATCATCCGACCAAACGTAATAATTCCGGTGGTCAGAATCCATTGGTGCCTTGCGTGCGCGTTGGAACCATGGGTGCTTGTCGGAGGTGTGGTTTAACACAAGTTCTGTAATCACTTTCAGCCCACGGCTATGCGCTTCGGTGAGTAATTCCTTCAGGTCTTCCAGTTGGCCGAACGCTGGATTAATTGTATAATAATCCGCTATGTCGTAACCGTCATCTTTGAGCGGTGATGGATAGAACGGCAGTAGCCATATGGCGGTTACGCCAAGTTCCTGGAGATAATCAAGTTTTCCCAGGAGTCCTTTAAAATCGCCAATACCATCTTGGTCGCTATCCGCAAAGGCTTTGATATGGACTTCATAAATGATCGCGTCTTTGTACCAATATGGATTTTTGTTGTTTCCTTTTAAGCGTGATGGCATAGCTGCGCGGATTGTTAGATGACGTGAAGATGCAAAGTTAACGTTATATTCATAAGATGTTTTTGGACTTGGAATGAATCACAAGCTTTGCAGGCCAATGCCGTAAGCCATCGCTGTAATAATGGAGCCATTCACATGAATCAATAATTTATTCGTCCTTAGCGTTGAAAACAATTTTTCCGCCAAACATGGTCCAGATGATTTGTGTGTGTTTAATCAAGTTTTCATCAACCGCCAGCACATCGCGGTCAACCAAAACAAAATCAGCCTGCTTTCCGGGTTCAATCGATCCGATTTTTTTGTCCATTAGCAATAATTTTGCGGCGTTTATGGTATATGCTTTGATCATTTCAATTCGCGAAACTGTTTCTCTGGCATTCAACACGCCCATGCCTCCTTTTCTGGATTCAGCAATTGAGATTGCCGCAAACGGATTTGCAGAACTCACAGGCCAATCACTCGCACCACACAATGTTGCACCTGCCTTCAGGAGAGACTTCGCAGGGTACTGGCCCATAAAAAGAGCTGCGTCAATATATGGTTTGACCAACTCAATTGTATAGCGGTCGGCGGTAGCCCAAAGCAATTGCATGCACGGGAGTACGTTTAGTTCCGCAAATCTATTGTAGTCTCCAGGGGCTACCAGCTGCAAATGTGTTATGCTATGCGGCAAATTGCTGTTTTTATTTTGATTTCTTGCTGCACCTATCGCATCTAATGATGCTGATACTGCACGATCGCCAATGGCATGGATGTGAATAAGTATCCCGTCTCTATCTGCAGCGCTGACAAATGCATTTAGGTGCCCGGGATCGACCATCAAAGATCCGAATGACCCGGAATTACTATAGGGAAGTGAAAGGGCAGCGGTTTGTGTTGGATACTCAAGTACCCCATCCGCGAAAATTTTGAGACCCAATACATCAACATGTTTGCCATTGTATTTTCTTTGGAGTTCATTTAGCATCTTAAACTGCGGCGTTGTGCTTCCATTAGCATCAGCTACTACAGTCGTTGCGACATGTGCAGTAAGTAACTCATCATTGGCGAGTTGGGCATAGGCTGTCAACGCCTCATTCTGAAGACCATCATCAATGTGCCCTGCAGCAGGATCCAACCATGCGGTTATGCCCAGGCTATTAAGATGTCTAACCCCACTAAGTGCACCTTGATACGGCGTGACAGGACTGGGAGGTAGCGCGCGCCTTGCTTTTTGTATGGCCTGTTCAGACAACAAGCCGTTGAGTTGTGATTCATCACGCTGTCCATAATATGTGCGTTGGTCATTTGGAAGTGAGTGGACGAATTCATTGGTTATGCCGGCAAGTCTTAGCAAAGCAGCATTGCTCCAGGCTGTATGACCATCGGTGCCCAATAGCAGGACAGGTTTTTTCGTGTATGGGGCATTGTTAAAAAGTGAATCCAGGATTATAACATTTGTCCATTGGGCACTGTGAATACCTGTAATGTACAACCCTCCGCCCCGCACCCCTTTGCCTGTTTGTACAGCCTCATGCGCAAAGTTTGCAAGCTCATCAAATGATAGCAGTTCGTCATCGGCATCTGCAGTCAACAATCTCACGCCACCTTTTATTGCGTGGTTATGGCTGTCTACAAGACCGGGTAATAGGTATTTGCCATGCAGATCTATCATGGAAGCATGCTTGCCAACGTTTCGCCTGACTGAAGACAGGTCACCCACAGCCACGATTCTATCGCCGCGGATGGCGACAGCCTCTGCTACAGGTCGTTGCGGGTTTAGCGTATAGATATTGCCGTTGAGGAGGATTTTCTCTCCGGAAGTAGATTGTGCTTGAAGTGATATCATGCCTAAGCACAATACCAAAAGGAATGATCTTCTAAGCATTTCATGGCAGACGTCATTTGGTGAAAACTGTTGCATCATAACGGAAAAAAATGGCGGGGAAGTAATCGGAAACACAGAGAAAATTGTCGAGGACATCATTTATCAATCTTTTCCACTTCTACATAAAAGGGGAATATTTTTTTTGAGCCCGTTGCATAAAATGGAATAAGGTCACAATCCATTTTAGGAAGGTACACATCTTTCATTTCAATGATATCCACGTTCGCAGCAGTATTTCGTTTCTGGTTGATAAATGGTTTGGTTTCCAAATACATAATCCCGTCGGGCGCTACTGGTTTAATAAACTTAAATTTGAAGTTGTAATGACCTTCGCGTACGGTTACTTTCCAACTGCCAAAGATTTCCTCCTGAGCCCAAATGCCGCGTTCGCCGTCAGCATCATTTCTGTTTAATATTACAGGATTCTCGAGATCGCTGCCCACCACAAGTCTGGGCGGATTCGTCAAATTATCGGATGAAATTAGCGCCTTGAAAATCTGGTCAAGTTCCCGCTTAAGATCCATTGCGATATTTTTGTTCGAGGTTAAAAGATTATTTAGTTCGTATGGATCTTTCTTAATGTCGAATAATTCAAAGTTTTCGATAGGCGCATCGTAATCAGTTTTTCCGACGAGTTTATAATCTCCCTTTTGCATGGCCATGTTGTTGTAGCGCTCGGGGTATCGTCGTGTCCAGTAAAAAAATAAACCCCTGTCGTTCCAGTTCACTTTTTCTCCTTGAAGAAGCGGCAGAAGACTTTTACCATCAATAATCCTGTCATTTGGTAATTCTGCGTTACAAATTTCAGCAAGGGTAGGCAGAATATCAACGTGTGCGGCCATGGTTTCAATATCTTTATTCCCGGCGAAGCGTGACGGGTAGCTGAGATAAAATGGAACACGTACACCGCCGCGGTAGACACTTCCTTTCAGTCCGCGCATTCCCCCAACATACCGGTGCTGTTGGGGTCCATTATCGGTCATAAAGATGATTAGTGTATTATCCATCATCTTGAGTTCATCTAATTTCTTTAGCAGCTTACCAATATTGTCGTCGATATTGGTAACCATGGCGTAAACTTTTCTGGCATCGTCCTTATCCTGCCTGCTCATGGATGGGAACGGCCTGTTGTCATTTTTGAATCCGGATGCCGGATCAATGTCTTTGTACATTTGATAATATTGATCAGGTACTTGCAGGGGTGTATGCGGCGCATTAAAAGCCAGGTAACAGAAAAAAGGAGATTCCTTGTGCTGTTCAATAAAGTCAATCGCCTGTTGCGCAAAAATATCAGAACAATAACCTTGATAATTCTCCTGCTTCCCGTTGTGCCATAATATTGGGTTGAAGTAACTGCTGTCTCCCTTAAAATATGTTGTTATGTCACCCACCTGGCCCATGCCACCGGAGAGATGCATAAGGGATTCGTCGAAGCCCTGGTCGTTCGGTCTGTGCGGATAATTATCGCCAAGGTGCCATTTCCCAAAAGCGCCAGTGCTGTATCCTGCATGCTTCAGTATCTCCGCAATGGTAACTTCGGTTGAAGCCATGATTGCACCGCCATTATACGTATCGCGAATGCCGGTGCGCAATCCATAACGTCCCGTCATAAGACTTGCGCGGGTGGGCGCGCATACGGGAGATACATAAAAGTTAGTCATCCGGATGCTTTTTCGGGCAAAGGCATCAATTACCGGTGTTTTGACATGAGGGTTCCCAGTGATGCCAAGGTCTCCATAGCCCTGATCATCGGTTATGATCAGTAAGACGTTGGGTTGGACATTTCTTTGTGCCGGTGCGCCAGTGCCCGACAGCAGGAGGAAAGCTATTAGTAAAAGGTAGTAGCTATTGGGCATTGGTTTTATAGTTGCTTTGAGCATGACAAATGCTAAAATACGAAATTTGCCTGGCTGAAACATTTATTTGGCGGAGCGATATCGCAATTTGTGGGTGTTGGGAAGGTATCTCGCGATAGTTGAGTGCATGCGCATTGCGTCGGTTCTCTATTGATCCTGGCCCTGCTGCGGCTTTAGTATATTACCTAATATTAGGTAATATATTTTACCTATATTTGTAATATACACAGATGTATATTACCGCATGAAACAAAATCCATTCAAATACGGAGAATTATCATCGGGCGCGAATTTTTGTAACCGCAAAGAGGAAATCAGGCGGTTGCACGCAGGTTTCAGAGATGGACAAAGCATTATACTCATATCACCGCGAAGATGGGGTAAGTCATCATTGGTTAATCAGGCGCTGGCCACTTACAATGGAAGATTGATTTCCATTAAAATTGATTGTTTTGGTTTGCGATCATCTGCGGAATTCTATTCCACGCTGCTCAGGAGTGTTCTGCAATCAACCAGCACGAAACTGCAACAGGTTGCTGATACGGTGAAATCATACGTAAAAGCTTTCATACCTTTTATTAAGTATGGCGTGGGGGAAGGGGAGGAGATTAAGATTTCACTTGAGATCCCACAAGATAAAATGGATGTAGCGGCCATATTGGACTTAACGCAGAAAATTGCATCCGCCCGAAAAATCAGAATCGTACTCTGTATTGATGAATTTCAGAAAATTGCTGAGTGGAGCGATGGGAAAAGTGTGCTGGAGAAGCTCCGTTCACACTGGCAAAAACACAGGGATGTATCTTACTGTTTATACGGCAGCAAGCGGCATGTCATGGCTTCACTGTTTGCTGATTCATCACAGCCGTTCTACAGGTTCGGCGAAAACATTTTTCTGCAAAAGATTGATTGGTCAGAATGGGTTAAATTCTTAGTTCACAATTTTCAGCGAACCGGAAAGCGTATTGAGGAAGCCATAGCTGCTGTGTTGGTAGAAAAGGTGAATGCGCACTCTTACTTTGTTCAGTACCTGGCCAGGATATGTTGGAACAATGGTGTAGACAAAATAACAAAAGTAATCCTCGACGCTGCCTTTCTGGAATTGCTCAACGATCATTTGGCACTGTTTCAAAACATGACGAAGGGACTGACCAGTTACCAGACGAATTATATCAAAGCGCTGATTGCAGGGGAGAAGCAGTTCACATCGCAACGCGTGCTAAATCAATATGGGATTGGAAGTCCGGGTAATATTAAACGGATCGAGACCACTTTGGAGGATATGGAAATTTTGGACTACTCGGGAGAAAACCCGGAATTTTGCGATCCCTACTTTGAACCGTTATTCCAAAAGTATTTTATTGAGAACAGGTGAAGTTTATCTGGCTGGTCGCAATAAAGATTCGCGTAATATTCCAGGACTTTATCGCAAAATGGAAGTCGATTGCTCAGTAGAAGAGATGTTATAATTGAAGATCCCAAAAGCAATTGATTAACTTGGTGCTCCAATACACCCCAGTATTGATTATCAATAGTAAGATTCCAAACAAGCAAAAACATCCTATGCCTATCGCACTTAAAAACAGATTTCTTCAAATGTTGAAAAAACAGATTGTACGAGCTCTCTTATTCGTATTACTTGCGCTTCCGTTGCTGAGATGCAACCAGAAGTCAACTAAAGGTGACTCAATGCAAACACGGCCCAATTTTATAATCATTTTTGCGGATGACCTTGGCTATGGTGACCTTGGTGTTTACGGCCACCCCACTATCAGTACGCCAAATCTTGACCAGATGGCTGCCGAAGGGCAACGATGGACAAATTTTTACGTTGGCGCCAGCGTTTGCACACCCAGTCGCGCAGCGCTCCTGACTGGACGATACCCTGTCCGTAGTGGGATGACTAGCGACAAAAACCGAGTGCTTTTTCCAGACTCCAGGTATGGGTTGCCAGAAACTGAGATCACTTTAGCCGAGCAACTAAAAAAAGCAGGATATCATACCGCTTGCATTGGAAAATGGCACCTGGGTCATAAACCACAGTACCTACCAACAAATAATGGGTTTGACTATTATTTTGGCATTCCGTATTCCAACGATATGGATAAAGTTTCAGAAAAGGATTATTGGGAATATGCAGATTCTATTCCTACCGCATATTACAATGTACCGCTGATGCGGAATACAGACATTGTAGAACGACCGGCCGAGCAGCATACGATTACCAAACGTTATACGGAAGAGGCATTGACTTTTATCAGGGAGAATAAAGACGAACCATTTTTTGTTTATCTGGCCCACAACCTTCCCCACATACCTTTATTTACATCAGCAGCATTTCAAGGGAAGAGCAAGCGTGGCTTATATGGTGATGTAGTAGCAGAAATTGATCATGGTGTAGGGCAGATTCTTGCATTGTTGAAAGAACAAGGGCTGGCTGAAAATACCATAGTTGTATTCACATCTGACAATGGTCCATGGCTTCCTTTTAAGACGCATGGGGGTTCGGCGGGATTGTTGCGTGGCGGCAAGGGCACCACCTGGGAAGGCGGGATGCGAGAGCCTTGCATCTTCTGGTCACCTGCTAAAATCAAACCTGCAGTTGTATCAGACGTGGGTTCCACAATGGACCTTTTCACCACCTTCAGCTTGATGGCTGGCATTCCGGTTCCGGATGATCGTATAATCGATGGTGTTGACATCAGTGGCACATTGCTGAGGAATGAACCCAGCCCACGGGAAGGAATTTTTTATTATCGTGGGGCTACACTTTATGGGGCGCGCATGGGGGATTACAAGGTACATTACAGGACTGAAGGCGCATATGGCATGTTTGGCGGACTGGAAGTGCATGAACCTCCATTATTATACAACTTGAGTGAAGACCCATCCGAACAGTATAACATAGCGCAGGAAAATGTGCCGATTGTTGAGGAAATTAATGTGTTTGTAAAAAGGCATCAAGAGAATTTGGTGGCAGGCAAAGACCAGTTGGCGGATCGCGAAAATACTATTGACAGTAGCGTGAAATGAGTAAGGCCATGCTATGATTCGGATCGATCCCCACAAGCGCTATCAGCAGTAGGAAACGGGGATTTTTGAACATTAGCGCGAAACGGCACAACTGCATTATCTTACTATGTTGACAAGGTCTTTGTTATATGTAAGTGTCTTCCGATTCTTTTTCTTCTGTCAGATTCATCAAACAATAGAATAGTAATGCTATGCAGTTGATCTATAAATGTTGTCGCTCCCGAAGCATTATACAAGATGGGAGACCCAAAAGCGGGTAGAAGGACTATGTTGATTGCGTTGAGGTCACCTGATCCTATGGTGCGAAACCACGCCCTCAACGTCATTGATGAGGTAGCGGAAAACAGCCTGGAAATTAAAGAAGCCGTAATCAACATGGTTAAATCAGCAGGTGATCTGGATAGAAGTCAGTATGATCTTCGAGGTGCCCGCAACTTTTTTCTAAATGGAAACTGGATCTTAAGCGGTATGAAATTGTGATGGATTGGTAATACTGCTTTGGCAGATATCGGAATATACAATAGAATTATCTGAAGTCGCGGAAGCACCTTTTGCTCCATCCGATCATCCCATAGCAGTGCAAAAGGAATACATTCAAAAGATAAACGAATACATTAGAACAATAAATTTTAACTTTGTCGGAAGATAGTAATAAATATGAACTGGCAGATACAGATTCAATTGAACGAAAAGTTGTTTTTAAGGGATCCGGCGCATTCCGATGTTGGAAGGAGCATCCTGAAACATGGGGCGATCATGATTGAAAAGATGGGGCTGGAAGAGTTTACCTTTAAAAAGCTCGCCACTAAAATGAAAACCAACGAATCCAGCGTCTACCGGTATTTTGAGAATAAACACCGCCTTTTACTTTATTTGGTAGACTGGTACTGGCAATGGATAGAATATCAGTGTGTTGTAAGCACAAACAATATGAAGGATCCCCATAAAAAGCTGGACATCATACTCGATATTCTTATGCTTGAAGCAGAGGCCGAACTGGTGGGTGGTCCGGACATTGGCATTCAGGTTCTACACAAACTGGTCATGAAGGAGGGTTCAAAATCCTATTTGACCAATCATGTCACGGAAGACAATAAGAATCAGTTCTTTAAGCCCTATAAGGATTTGTGTGCCCGCATCGCCGCAGTATTTCTCGAAATCAATCCGAAATACAAGTATGCGCGTTCCTTGACCAGTACCGTACTTGAAATGGCCCACCACCAGTATTTTTTCATGCATAACCTTCCCCGGCTGACCGACTTTGGCCGGGCTAAAGATGCAACAGAGATCGTAAACTTCTTGCGTCACCTGGTCATCGCTTCGCTATCCTATTCCCGGTAGGAAAAATCCTTTGCTAAAAATGAAACAAAACCCTGTGATCTGCGTTGATAGTATTACTTTTACATAGTAATGTTATACTCTTTATGATCGCACGGCTTTTTCTTATTGGATTATCGTTCCTGTTCTCTCTGCAAGGGGCAGTAGGGTACACCGAAGGAAATTCGGTAGAGGAAACCGAGGTTGTCGCAGCAATTCGCTTCACAACGTGCGTTGCACCGACAAACCATCAATCTAAAGAGAGACAATTTACTTCTTTGCCCTTTGCATATGCGCCGGGACCAAGAGACAGCGCACCCGCGCAAGCGATGGTTGTTCTTTCTCAAACGCAACTTTATCTGAAGTACCGTTCGCTACTTATTTGATTTGTCCATATCGTGCTTTGTCTTGCCCAATGGTAAAGGCAAAAATTTCTTTTTTTCTCACAATCTAAAAAAACACGCTATGGAATCGAAATACACACTTCGTCAGGAGACATTGGTATGGACTGTCATCATCTCACTTTTTACTGCACTGGCAGTTCTTTCTGCCAAATTTGACCAGTTATGGAATTATTTGTTTTAAGACAAGAGACTGGGTCAATAGTACGGTGCAATTAGCCTGGCAGTTTAGGCACCACGTGCCGCCAAATAGTTGAACAACCAAGTTAGGCAAAATGCATGGATTGCCGGGAGCGGGTCAGCGTGATCCGACTCCCGGGGTCATGCACTTTTCACTTAATAACAACGTGATGAAAACCTCCGTGCTGGCATACGGCAGGATTATTCTCAACAAGGTTAGTTTTGACGGAAAGTTTTCCTGGAAGGAATACCGAAAGTCTTTGCGCTGGCTTTCCCGGGACGAAGCCCGGGAGTTCAAGTGTTGACTCAGACAACAGCACATTGTCTCTGCACAACGGGCGTGCAAAAACCCAACAAACAACCCAACCTTCAGAAGCCGGTAGCTTCGCGGCTGATAAAGAATTCAATGAAATGTTGAACAATTAAGTAATACTTATGTTATTCGTAGTAGTACTGCGAAATATGAATCATATACTATTTAATATTAGTGATAAGCTGTTTCTCCGGGACCCGCAAAAGACGGACATGGGTCAGGCTATTGTACGGAAGAGTGTAGAGATGATTGATATCATGGGCTTTGAACAGTTCACGTTCAAAAAGCTCTCAAAAGAGGTCGAAACAACGGAACCTACCATATACCGCTATTTTGCAAACAAGCAACGGCTGCTTCACTATCTTGTGGACTGGTACTGGACATTGATGAACTTCAGGATCGAATATGGCATCAACAATATTACGGCACCGGAAGAAAAACTGAGAATTTGCCTGCTGTTGCTCAGTGGAAAAAAGGGCATTGGCAGTGCTGCGACATATGTCGATGAGGCAGCTTTGTACAGGATTGTCATTTCAGAATCTGATAAGACTTTTTTGACAAAGACCGTAGACAAAGATTACAAGGCGGGATTGTTGTCACCCTTTAGGGAGACCTGCAAGAAAATCGCTGACATCGTGCATGAAATCAATCCACGCTATCCTTTTCCACACTCCCTTGTGAGCACGGCAATGCATGCCGCGAGCCACCAGATATTCTATGTGAAACACTTGCCATTGCTCTCGGACCTCAAAGATGGGTCAAAGCTTCTGAATGATAAACTCTTTATATTTCTCGAGGGATTGGTTATGGGCACTATTAATGAAATCGAAAAATGAACAACAACCATGTCTTAAGGATCCTAAATGAATCTGCCCTGAACGCAAAACATGATTTCGATGTGGAAGCACTGCGTTTTGTAGAAGCCAATAACCGATCCTATGGTGAAAATGAATTCATTGAATTCAAACGGGACCTCCTGGAGGCCGGTAGTAAAATAAGAATGCTTTTCATGGAGTATGCGCTCGACTTTCCTGGCTTCATGAAATTCCTGGAGGAAGAGGAAGGCCAAATCCTTTTCTTTCAGGAGGGTGAAGAAGGGCGGACACCTGTATTGCAACAGCGGCGCAACAAGCATTTCTCCAGAAAAAGTATTGGAGAGCTTCAAAACGCTGATTTCGATGAGGCAAACCTCAGGGAACAAACGCTTCTAAAAAATGAGCAGGGTGAAATCATTTTTTTTGTACTGTTCCCTTACCAAAGCCTGATTAGCGAGTACTCGTTTGGAGATGATTTCAAGGGCATGAAGATGAATCCTGTGCAAAGATTCTTGAGACTTCTCTCCACAGAACGAAAAGACATTCTCTATATTCTGTTTTATTCAGTCGTTATTGGTTTGCTTAGCCTGGTATTGCCTTTGGGTATACAAACTACGGTCGAGCTCATCAGTGGTGGCGTGTTTTTCAGTTCTGTTTACGTACTCATTGCTATCGTTATCGCGGGTGTGTTGCTGGGGGGTGGACTTCAGATTGCGCAAATCAGCCTTGTGGAACACCTGCAAAGAAGGATTTTCACCAAGGCATCTATTGAATTTGCCTTCAGAATCCCCAGGCTTAAAATGGAGTCCATCTTGGGCAACTATGCGCCTGAGCTGGTCAATAGGTTTTTTGATATTCTCACCATTCAAAAAGGGCTCCCAAAACTTTTGATCGACCTGTCTTCCGGTGTTATCCAGATATTCTTTGGCTTGTTGTTGTTATCGCTGTATCATCCGTTCTTTGTGTTCTTCAGCGTTATCCTGCTCAGCATACTGGGACTTATTTTCTATATGACTGGTCCCAGCGGTCTTGAATCGTCCATCAATGAATCGAAATACAAGTACAAGGTAGCGCAGTGGCTTGAGGAACTGGCCAGAGCCATGAATTCATTCAAGCTGGCCGGCAATACGGATCTGCCGTTGAAAAAAACCGATTATACGGTAAATAACTATTTAAAGTACCGGAAAAAGCATTTCAGTATTCTGGTAACACAGTTTTCCTTTATCATCCTGTTTAAGGCTGCCGTTACAGGTGGATTGCTTATCATGGGAACTATTCTCGTGGTGAGTCGTGAGATTACGCTCGGACAGTTTGTTGCTTCTGAAGTAATCATTATCCTGATCCTGGCTGCTGTTGAAAAGATCATCATGTACATGGATGTGGTATACGACTTGTTCACGGCTGTCGACAAAATTTCTCATGTAACCGATCTACCACTGGAAAAGGTCGGTGGTATTGATTTTCCGAAGACCGGCATGAATGGCCGAGGCTACGCGATTGAGGTCAAAGATCTGAGGTACCGTTACCCGGATGGCAATTACAACGTCCTCAATGGTATTGATTTAAGCATCAAACCCGGTGAAAGAGTCTGCATTGCAGGGCCAGGGGATTCGGGTAAAACAACTTTTATGAATATCATTGCAGGATTGCAAAGTGGGTTTGATGGCATCGTGACTATTAACAACTACTCCATCCGCGATCTTGACCTTACCCACCTGCGTGACAAGATCGCGAAAAATATTTCAGCCGAAGATATTTTTGATGGCACCATTCTTGAAAACATAACAATTGGAAAACCAATGGAGAGCATTGAAGATGCTGTGCAGGCACTCCAGGATGTTGGTGCTGATGACACAATCAATCGACTGGCTAAAGGCTTGAATACGCATCTCGTGAGCGGGGGAAAAGGTTATTCAAGCTCAATGATCAACAAAATCATATTGGCAAGATGCCTTGCCAAAAAACCACACCTGATTATTCTAAATGATTTTTTCAGCGGCCTGAAGAAACAGGAAAAGATTTCTCAGATCCAATGCGTCACTGCTGTCGACAAAAAGTGGACGCTGCTGGCAGTATCCAATGATCCGATGGTCATGGCCGCTTGTGACAGGGTTGTTGTATTAAAAGACGGACGGATTGAAGTGGAGGGTACTTTCAGGGATTTATTCAACAATGGTTCCATCACAAATTACTTAGACTAAATGATATGCTGAATTTCTCGAAACAGCGAATAGATAAGATGGTACCCCAGGATAGGCTGTACTCCTTGCGGGCTTTGAAGACTCCCAGCGCCGGAAAAATCCTTGCGAAATGGTTGATTGGCATCATGCTCATTTTTGTGCTCGTTCTTTTTCTTCCATGGCAGCAAAACATCAGGGGCACAGGAAAGATGACGGCGCTTAACCCAATGAACAGGCCACAGACCGTGCAGGCTGTTATCGCCGGCCAAATCCGAAAGTGGCATGTACGTGAAGGACAATTTATAAATAAGGGTGATACCATCATTACGATCAGCGAAGTGAAAGAAAAGTACTTTGACCCAAAATTGCTTTTCAGGCTGGAAGAGCAGATCAATGCAAAGGAGGGGAGCATTGGTTCCAAGGAACAGAAGGCAAATGCATTGCGCAGACAGATTACTGCACTACGCGATGCAATGCGCATAAAGATCGAGCAATCCCAGGCAAAGCTGGAGGCCGAAAAGTTCAGATTCCAGAATGCTGAAAATCAATTTCAGCGGAATAAGAAATTATTTGCTGCAGGAAATATTCCGCTGACCAAGTTCCAGGACATCGAGTATAAATACCAGGGAAGTCAGGCAGACTACCTTAATGCTAAGATCGAACTGGATCGTGTGGAAGCGGAGTACCTCGACAAGATAAGCAAGGCGGAATCTGAGCTCAGCAATACGCAGGCCGACCTTTTCGATAGCCAGGCGGAAGTTTCCAAGCTCAGGAACGAGTTTGCCAATATGCAAATTCGTAACAATCAGTATCAGGTGCTTTCTCCCCAGAACGGATATGTAGTGAAAGCCATGATGGCCGGGATAGGCGAGACAATCAAAGAGGGAGATGCCGTGTGTACCATTATGCCACAAGCTTCGGATATGGCGGTTGAGCTCTATGTGAAAGCCATGGATGTGCCATTGCTGAGCAAGGGCAGAAGCGTGAGAGTTGAATTTGACGGATGGCCTGCTCTTCAGTTTTCGGGTTGGCCTAGCGTATCCGTTGGAACTTTTGGCGGTCGCGTCGAAGTAATAGATTATGTGAACTCTAAGCCAGGAGAGTTCAGGGTATTGGTGATTCCAGATACACTGGAGCAGGCCTGGCCATCTCAGCTGCGTGTCGGTTCTGGGATTAAGGGATGGGTAATGCTCGACGATGTTCCGGTCTGGTACGAAATATGGCGACAGCTCAACGGCTTCCCGCCAAGCCTTTACGAAGAGCCGCTGGATGAAGCCATTCAGCACAACAGCAACAGCACTGGTGGAAAAAAAGGAAAATGAAACCACATCACACAATAAGAACGTGTAGGCTTATCGTACTGCTGCTCGCAGTAATTGCAGGCGGTACGGCCAATGGACAATTTTCCACGGATTCGCTGCTTATGCTGCCCGACACGGTCAAACCGCTGACACTGGAGTATGTCTACCAGCAAGTTATCGCCTATCATCCCGTTGCAAAACAAGCAGGTTTGCTGAGTGACGTCGCCAAGCAGGAGATCCGGCTGGCAAAGGGTAATTTCGATCCCAAAATCGACGTTCAGTATCTCTCAAAGGACTTTGGGGGTACTGAGTATTACAAAGTTGTCAACGGGTCACTCAAGTTTCCAATCATTTTCCCGGTAGACCCGGTGATCGGCGTGGAGCGGAATTCCGGAAGTTACCTGAACCCGGAACGTTATATATCTGATCAGTTTAATTTTCAGCAATTCTATACCGGCCTTTCCCTGCCTCTTGGAAGAGGATTAATCACCGACGACCGACGCGCCGCCCTTAAACAGGCCGCCCTTTTTGGTGATATGATGGAGGCGGAGAAAGTCAAGTTAATCAATAAACTTTTATTGGAGGCCGCCAAGGATTATTGGCAGTGGTCATATGCCTACTATAATTACAGGCTATATAATCAAAGTGTCTATATCGCCTCTGAAATATTCAGAAGGGTAAAACTCAACAATGAACTGGGTGAAGCAGCACCCATCGATACGATTCAGGCGAAAATTACCCTTCAGCAGCGTCTGGTGGAAAGGCAGGAAGCATTTTTGATCTTTCAAAACTCCGGCATCCAACTTTCCAATTATCTCTGGGACAGCCTTGCCAATCCCCTGGAATTATCGATTGAATTTGCTCCCATCCTTCAGCAAGACATGCTGGCCGTCAGCCAAAAGGAATTGGAAAGCCTTCTGCAACAGGCGCGTATCAACCATCCGGAACTTCAGAAGTTAGATATTAAGCTCAAGCAGCTCGAAGTTGACCGGCGCCTTGCAACGGAATACCTGAAACCCAGATTAGACCTTAGCTACTATCTGCTCAACCAACCTTTTGACCCGAATTGGAATTCATCTCTCCGTTTTGCGGAGGACTACAAATTCGGGGTTGACTTTTCCTTCCCGGTTTTCATAAGGAAAGAGCGGGCCAAGCTTGCGCAGACGAAAATTAAGATCTCAAGTACATCATTCGAACGCGCCTATACAGAACGGCAAATCATGAACGAGGTTAATTCTTCTTACAATGCACTGTTGAATAATGGATTCGTCATGGCGCAGCAATCAGATATGGTCCGCAACTATGGCCTCCTGTTGCAAGCTGAGCTAATAAACTTGGAAAATGGTGAAAGTGATCTATTCAAGATAAACATCCAGCAGGAAAAACTCATCCTTTCCCAATCGAAACTCATTAAACTACTCAGTGATTATGAGAAACAAAAAGCCTATTTGTACTGGGCTGCCGGGACACGGAAAATATATGAGTAACAGATTGCCTGGGATTTCCGGATTCACTACCCCGCGTTAGGAGCTTGACAGAGCAAAGGCAGTGCCGGGAATGCACAAAGTAAGGTGCTTCAAGACACGCGTTTTGTGCCCATTATGAAAAGCAAAATTAAGTGACAAAATACCCGGGCAAACAGAAAATTACTGCTAGTTTGTGCCAGTGAAGCCACTTCGATGAAGTAGCAACGTGTGTCATAAAATTTTCAAAGAATGGAAACCATGGACTACATTGTCATGGCAGTGTTTTCATTGCTAGTAGTAATGGCGGGTCTGGCCTTCCGCAAGCGAGGGGCTGACATGAAATCATATTTTGCGGCAGGAGGAGCCGTGCCATGGTCAATGAGCGGACTATCTCTTTTCATGAGCTTTTTTTCCGCAGGTACTTTCGTGGTCTGGGGGTCAATTGCCTATGAACTTGGATGGGTGGCGATCACGATACAAATGACTATGTGCATAAGCGGATTTTTAGTGGCCATTTTTATTGCACCCGCCTGGAGAAAAACGAACAGCCTTACCGCCGCCGAGTTTGTGAGGGATAGACTGGGCAGTAAAGTTCAGAAATTTTACACCTACTTGATATTGATACTGTCCTTGGCATATGCCGGGGCTTTTTTATATCCCGTCGCAAAGATCATCAATGTTTCAACTGGCTTTTCGGTCAATGCCTGCGTGATTGTTTTGGGTATATTGATTTTGCTCTATACGGTTGTCGGTGGACTTTGGGCCGTTATTGTCACGGATGTATTGCAGTTTGTTATTCTGTTTGCCGCTGTAATCATCGTGGTGTATTTGTCGCTTGAAGAAGTGGGCGGTTTCGGACAATTTGTTGAAAAAGTACCCGATGGCTTTTTCAACTTGACAAATGGGGAATATACCTGGTGGTTTATTATTGCCGTGGCCATTTTCAATACTATTTTTCTTGGCGGCAACTGGGCATACGTCCAAAGGTATACAAGTGTGAAGGACGCCAACGACGCTAAAAAAGTTGGACTAACTTTTGG
>JAOUDZ010000190.1 GCA_029858965.1 Cyclobacteriaceae bacterium | reverse complement strand
TTTTATCCTCTTTCAAGAATTAATCGCACTAAACCTATCCATAGGTCCAATGCGGGTCCGCTATCAATTTCCATCCATTCAAAGAACGTGTTAGTCCATCTGCCACTTGGCCGATAAATCAACTGGAGTTATTTCAGTCAACTACTGAAAAACCCTATTTAAATCAATTTTTACCCTCTTCTTCTAAAAGGGGAGGCAAAGGTACCCTTTTGGATATACCAGTGCAAGCGCTGATCAGAAATAATTAAGCAACCTTAAGTTGTCGATACACAGTTTGTGTCCGGTCGGGCCCTGTAGAGACCATCGAAATAGGGACACCAAGCTGGTCTTCCAGAAACTTTATATAATCGTTCAGTTCCCCCGGCAAATTTTCTATCGAAACACCATTCAGGTTTAAAGGTGTATTCCATCCCTTAAGCTCTTCGTAAATGGGTGTAATTTTCTCATTTACCTGCTCGTATGGGACCATGTCGGTCACTGAGCCGTCTTTCAACTGGTACTTTGTACAAACTTTTATCGTGGGAAAAACGCACAGCACATCCGCTTTCATCATCAGGAGCTGCGTAACGCCATTGATCATAATCGAATATTTCAATGACGGCAAATCAATCCACCCGCAACGCCTTGGCCTTCCAGTGGTAGAACCAAACTCTTTCCCTTCTTTACGCATTAATTCGCCATCTGCATCCATTAATTCCGTTGGAAAAGGTCCGCTGCCTACCCGCGTGCTATAGGCCTTAAAAATCCCATAAACTTCACCGATGTGCCTGGGGGCAATTCCCAATCCGGTGCAGGCTCCAGCTGTTACCGTATTTGAACTTGTCACGAAAGGATAGCTCCCAAAGTCAATGTCTAACAGCGCACCCTGGGCACCTTCGGCCAAAATTGTTGAACCTGCCAGCAATTCTCTATTTAGAAAATACTCACTTTCAATAAGATTGAACCCTTTCAAGAAGCTAACCGCGTCGAGGAATTCAGACTCTAATTCACGCCAATCATATTGGATATCGTAGTCTTTCAGGATTCTAAAATGCACATCTGTAAGCTCATTGAATTTAACCCTGAAATTGTCAGAAAGAATATCTCCAACGCGCAATCCCTGCCGTCCAATCTTATCCTGATACGTTGGGCCTATACCTTTTAGCGTTGAACCTATCTTATTGTCGCCTTTTGCTTTTTCATAAGCCTGATCTAGTAGACGATGCGTTGGAAGAATAAGTGTTGCTTTTTTTGAAATGAAAAGATTAGCCTTCACATTAAGGTTATACTGCTGAAGTTTTTCAATCTCCTTCTTAAAAACAAACGGATCCAGCACCACGCCGTTCCCAATAATATTTTTAGTCTTTTCCCGGAATATTCCAGATGGTATCTGATGGAGCACATGCTTAATGCCATCAAACTCCAGGGTATGACCTGCATTTGGTCCTCCCTGAAATCGCGCTACCACATCATACTTGGGAGCCAGTACATCCACAATCTTGCCTTTGCCTTCATCTCCCCATTGAAGACCTAATAATACATCTACCTTGGACATCTTGAGCTACTGAATAGTTATTTTAGAGATTTCTTCTTCTGACTGGATTATTTGAAAGATGGCATTGAGCTTGGTAATTACCAAAAGCTTCTGCACGCTGTCAGAAGGTTTCATCAAGTACACTTCACCGCTTTTATTCCTAAACTTTGTCAGGATTGTTATCAGTACACCAATTCCACTGCTGTTGATATATCTCACCGCAGAAATATCTACAATACACGTCATCACATTCTGCTGTATAGCCGTATTTACAATTTCAAGTAAGGCCGGCCCATTATTTTCGCCGACCAAATCTCCAAAAAGCCTAAGAATGAGCCTATTGTTTTTTATTTCATTTTTAAATTCCATGTCTTGGTCAATTTGAAAATTTCTTGTTTTCGCAATTCTGTCGGGTGCAGGAAGCATACAATATCAGGGAATGATGCAAAACATTAAAATGCAGAATTTCTTCCACTGTACTTTGAATGTTTTGAATTCTAGGATCGCAGAATTCAATCACTTTGTGACATTCCGTGCAAATGAGGTGATCGTGTTGTTTGTATCCGTACGATTTCTCGTACTGCGCAAGGTTTTTTCCAAACTGATGCTTACTAACCAGATCGCACTCTACCAACAAATCCAGTGTGTTATATACTGTTGCGCGACTTACCCTGTAATTCTTATTTTTCATACTGATGTACAGCGATTCCACATCGAAATGTCCCTCGCGGGAATATATCTCTTCAAGGATCGCATAGCGCTCAGGCGTTTTCCTCAACTCCTTGTTTTCAAGGTATGCTGTGAAAATCTTTTTTACTTCTTCAAAAATTTTAGTATTAAGTACCATTGGAAATAACGCGCAAAGATAGCAGGATAAAAGTAATTACATCACTCCTTATTCCTTAGAATCAAATCGACTTACTTTTTCTACTCCCTCCACACCCCTGAGTTTACTAATCAATTGTTCAAGGTGCCGTGTATCATTTACATAAAGCATAATTTCTCCTTCGAAAATGCCATAATCAGTGTGAATAGACATTGAACTCATGTTTACTTTAAGTTCCTCAGAAATGATCTTTGTCACATCATTAATGAGCCCTACTCTGTCAGTACCCAGTATTTTTAAGCCGGTCAGAAAAGCAACCTCATGCTGCGACGTCCATTTTGCCTTAACCACCCTGTTTCCATGTTGCGAGAGTAACTCAGGAGCGTTCTTACAATTTGTGCGGTGGATTTTGATGCCCTCATTAGCAGACACAAAACCGAAGACATCATCACCGGGTATGGGTGTGCAACATTTTGCCAGCTTGTAGTCAACAACGTCCATGTCCTCACCAATGAGCAGGATATCGCTGTAACGCCCCTTCATCTGCGTAATCTCCTGCTCCAGCGACTTCTCTGTCTGTGGTGCAGCCTTGGACCGGCCGCGCTGAACAGGTTTGTTTTCGACAAATTTCTTGATGTCAGGAACTGAAATGAAGCCCCTTCCTATCCTGTAGTACAGTTCAAAATTGGCAGGCACCTTGAAATATTCGCGCATCTGCTCCAGGAGCTGCTGGCTGGGCTCTTCTTTCAATTGACGCAGTTTCCGTGTAAGAAGCTCTTTGCCTTCATCAGCAACCTTACGTTTATCTTCTTTCAGTTCATCCTTAATCCTGGCTTTGGCCTTTGAGCTTACAACAAACCGAAGCCAATCTTCGTGTGGTTTTTGCTTCTGAGAGGTAAGAATCTCAATCTGGTCACCATTTTTCAATACATAGTTGATGGGTACCAGTTTGTTATTCACCTTAGCGCCAATACATTTTGATCCTACCTGTGTATGAATATCAAATGCAAAATCCAATGCCGTTGCACCGTAAGGAAGCGTCTTTAATTCGCCTTTTGGGGTAAACACAAAAACTTCCTCGCTAAACAAATTCCCCCTGAAATCATCAACAAAATCCAGTGCCGAGCGGTTGTTTTGTTCCAGAAGGTCTCGAACACGTGCTAACCATTTTTCCAGATTCGATTCAGCCGTGGCGCTGCTATCTTTGTATTTCCAATGTGCTGCATAGCCTTTTTCTGCAATTTCATCCATTCGCTTAGTCCGTATTTGAACCTCAACCCATTGGCCGTTTTTGGACATTACGGTGGTGTGCAACGATTCATATCCGTTGGACTTTGGCGTACTGATCCAGTCGCGCAGCCTGTCCGGATTGGGTGTATAATAATCAGTAACAATAGAATATACCTGCCAGCAAAGCGCTTTTTCGTGATCGAGAGGGGCATCCAGGATGATACGGATTGCAAAAAGATCAAATACTTCTTCAAACGGAATATTTTGCTTAAGCATTTTATTGTATATCGAGTAGACTGACTTTGGCCGCCCTTTTATTTCATATTCGATTTTGAGCTTATCCAGTTCCTCACCGATAGGAACCATAAACTGTCTTATGAATTTTGTTCGTGCACTACGTGTTGCATCAATTTTCTCTACTATTGAGTCATACACAGAATTGTCGGTAAATCGCAAATAAAGATCTTCCAACTCAGTCTTGATGGCATTTAACCCCAATCGGTGGGCCAGTGGGGCGTAAAGGTAAATGGTCTCATTAGCAACCTTCAACTGCTTGTTTCGGGGCATGCTTTCCAGCGTACGCATGTTATGAAGACGATCGGCTAACTTTATCAGAATAACCCTGACATCTTCGGACAACGTGAACAGCATCTTCCGAAAATTTTCGGCTTGCTGCGAAGTCCCGTATTCAAATACACCACGGATTTTGGTGAGACCATCAATGATTCGGGTGATTTTCTTCCCGAACATGCGCTCGATATCGGCGAGTTCAATATCGGTATCCTCGACAACATCGTGCATTAATGCCGCGATGATTGCCGTAGTCCCTAACCCGATTTCCTCAACACAAATCTCAGCCACGGCCAGGGGATGAAAGATATATGGCTCCCCCGATTTTCTGCGCATATCTTTATGCGCCTCTAAAGAAATTGTAAAAGCCTTTTTTATCAGTTTAGCGTCCCCATCGTTTAGAATCGGTTTTGCCTTACGCAACAATTT
>JAOUDZ010000189.1 GCA_029858965.1 Cyclobacteriaceae bacterium | reverse complement strand
ATCTTGGTATAATTCAGACTTATTTCAACGGGAAACTCTGTCCCATCCTTGCGTAAAGCAGCAAGATCTCGTCCAATTCCCATCTTACGGGGCTCAGGATGGACCATGTAGTTATTTCTCTTTAAAAGGTGGCCACCCCTGTATCGCTGCGGCAACAAATTTTCCAGTGTTAGACTCCTGAATTCGTCTATCTTGTAGCCAAACATCATTTCTGCAGCGGGATTTACCGAGATTATTTCACCGGATTCATCTACCATGATGATGCCCTCAGACATACTCTGAAATATTTCCCAAAAAGCCTCACCAATCACCTTTGAAAAGTCCATATCACCGAAATTGGGGCAATTTAGCTATCCCCTGCGTATGATAAAAGTCATTTTCCGGGATGACTAATGTCGGTGCCTAAGCTTTTGCTGAAATGGTATGTTTGTGGGTACAGAATCATTTTGTTTGGCTAAAAACCTATGAATACGGAGATAATATGTACCACTGATTTTTCGGACTCATCAATGGATGCACTGAAGTGGTCAATTGATTTGGCCAAAATGCTGGATGCTCACCTTACCATACTGTATACCTACAGGCTCTTTAAGCAAAATGGAGAAGTAATTGCCATGAAAAAGATAATTGAGGAAGAGGCTTCAAAGAATTTTCGTGCTGTGGAAAGTGAGCTGCTGGTAGGAACAGGTATCGAATACGATTTTAGACCGGAGGTCGGATTTATCGCGGATCGTGTTCAGGAGCACGCAAAAAAGAGAAATGTTGGATTTTTAGTTATGGGGAAGAGCGTAACCCGTGGCCACTTGGAAAACTTTGATGAACTTGTTGAACATCTAAAGGTACCGCTGGTGATCGTGCCATAGTCCATGCTTGTCGTCTTCAATTTGTTTCATGGCACTACCTTTTATGTCAAATCGAGAATCAGAATCCAGGCGCCTTCAAACCTACATGTCACATTGCTCAAATTTTTATTCCAATTTCAAAAGCATAGTAAACTGTTCATTTGCTGAGTATTTTGAGTTCATTCCTCACAGCGTCATTTGATCGATCTTTTTCTGCACAAAATTTCTCAAATCCTTCGGATTGACAATCTTGATTTCGTCCAGTAATCCCAGTATGAATCGCGATACACCCTCCAGGTTTGAAACAGGCCCATGGAAATGATAACCGTCATCTGTTTTTTCTGTATACGGAATAGCCAGTGGATATTCTTCTCGCAAGAGGAGATAGGACCGGAGGCTCAGGCGCAGGGTAATCCACATATTGGAATCCCCTGTCATGCCGAAGATGTCGGTCTGGTTTTTTTGGTGCAGTGGTTCGAATTGAAATTGCTGTTCCATTTCGATGATATCACCAATCCTGTCAAGCTTGAATTGCTTACAGATTTTATCCACCGTATCCAGGGCTATGATCGATTGGTAGTTGTCACCGAAGTGAATGGGTTCGACGAGCCTGTCACGGATTTCATTGCTGTTGGCCGAGTGATAATTCTTCAGAATAACCTGAAGCTTGCCCTTGATGCTCCCGGCAAGTTGATCGATGAATTTGCCCAGTCTTGCTTTAACGAAGAGACGTGGCATGCTGTCGATCTCCGAGTTAAGCGAAAGCTTTCTCAATAGTAAATTTTTCAACGGATTATCTTTTGTACCTGCCAATATCAACTTTCGGATCAGCCGGGTTTCCTCAACAGAAAACTGGGCTTGTGTTGGGTCATCATCAGCAGTTATGATGAAGTACCGGTTATTGAAGTCTTTTTCAATGAGAAAATCTACTTCTTCCAACAGATTGAGGTACCGGTAAATGGTGCGTTCGCTCGTATCAAAGCGGTCGGCCAGTTGGTTAATGGTCCAATGTCCTGACTTCAATACTGCAATGATCTGAAACAACCGCAAAAGTTTGGCTTGTGGAATAATAGACTCCTTGCGCTTAACAGGTTTCTTCATAACGGTTCAAAATACCAATTTTATCGTATTCAATGAGGTTTTGCACAGGTATTTCAATTTGCCAAGTGGCGACATCCAAAGAGTAGACCCTAACCGGGTATTGGTAATAAAACGGACTCCGCTGTAATTCTTTGTCTGCAGCAGACACCCAAATTGTCACAAACTGTCACACCCGCGAAGTAGTTTGGGTCGAAATAAATAATGCCTATGGAAACTCTTAACCCGGTTGCTTTGCTTGTAAAATGCCCGCATTGCGGCAATAAGTTTTCTCCTGAAGACGCCATTCAGCATGATTTACGCGCTCAATTGGAGAAAGAGTTTGAGCTAAAGTTCAACGAAAATTCTAAAATCTTGGCAGAGAGGATCAGAAGGCAGGAAGACGAAAAGTTTCGGACACAGCTTCAGCGACTGGAAGAAGATCGGAAGGTAAAATCACTCCGGCTGAAACAATTAGAGGACAACGCATTTTTGGTTGAAGAACGTGAACAACAAATCAGGGAAAGGGAAGAACGACTTGACCATGAAATGAAGAAGAAACTCCTGGAGCGTGAAAAGATCATAAAGGAACAGGCGGATAAAACTGCAATGGAAAAAGCGCTTTTGCTGGTTCGTGAAAAAGAGCAGCATCTTGCGCGCGACCGGGAATCACTGGACCTGATACTGAAAAAGAGGGTAATAGAAGAAACTGAAAAGGCTCGTGATGAGGAGCGCATGAAAAATGCTGAATTACAAAAAAAGTTGGATGACCAAACCAGGCTGATAAACGAAATGAAGCGCAGAACAGAACAGGGCAGCATGCAAACGCAGGGTGAGGTGCAGGAACTTGCTATCGAAGAATACCTTTTCCAAACTTTTCCAAGAGATGTGATCGAAGAGATCGCGAAGGGCAAACGCGGGGGAGACTGCGTCCATAGGGTGCGCGATAACTACGAAAATGAATGTGGAAGAATTCTCTACGAAAGCAAGAGGACAAAACATTTTAGCAGTGAATGGATTGCCAAGATCAAAGATGATATGCGGTTACAGCAAGCGGACCTGGGTGTAATTGTAACAGAAGCATTGCCGGATGGAATGACGCGCTTTGGCGAGGTGGATGGAATTTGGATTTGCACGTTTGTTGAGTTCAAGGCGCTGGCGCTGTTATTTCGGCACAACCTGTCCCGGATAGGGGAGGTGTTGGCGGCACAGGAAAACAAGGGCGATAAGATGCAACTGATTTACAGTTATGTTACCAGTAATGAATTCAAACAAAAGTTGGAAGCGGCGTTTGAATCCTACAACGATATGCAGGAAGATCTTTCAAAAGAAAAAGCGCTCTTTACAAGTCAGTGGGCCAAGCGGGAAAAACGGCTCCTGAAGGCGATGGAAAACCTGGTATCCTTGTACGGCGATGTTCGTGGTATCGCGGGGGGTGCCGTTCAGGAAATAAAGGCGCTTGAACTACCCGAAGTAAATCTGCTGGAGTGATGACGCTACAACCAGGTGCATGGCTCAAAAGCACGGTTATATGTAAGGAAGCATGATCATGCTTCCTTACATATAATTGAACACAAAACGTTATCTTGTGAAGTGATTTAACATGAAACAAGAATAGATATGACTAACCGCAGGACTTTTATTAAAAAATCAGGATTGGCAGGCGCCGGAATTTTTCTGGCCCCCAATGTTTTTAGCTTCAAAGGATCGCCTAATGATAAAGTAATGATTGGTATGATGGGTACCAACAGCAGGGGCTTTTTTCTATCCAAGATGCTGGCAAAACTACCTAATGTAGAAATTGGCTACATCTGTGATGTGGATGAAAATGTGATCACCAAGACAATAGCAGAGATAGAAAAAACAACCGGTAAGAAACCGAAAGGAATAAAAGACATCCGCGTGTTGCTGGAGCAGAAAGATGTTGATGCCATTGCGATAGCAGCACCGGATCATTGGCACGCACCGGCCGCCCTGTTGGCCGCAAAAGCAGGTAAGCATGTGTATGTTGAGAAGCCATGCTCACATAATCCTGCCGAAGGGGAAATGCTTGTGGCGGCAGCAGCCAAATACAATAAGTTAATTCAGATGGGGAGCCAGCGCCGTTCTTTTCCAAAAGTGATGGAAGCTATCCAGGCATTGCATGAAGGCGTTATTGGACGCGTTTATTTTGCCAAGGGCTGGTATGCCAATGGAAGAAAGCCGATTGGTGTGGGAAAAGTTGTAGCCCCTCCGACGACACTTGATTTTGAACTGTGGCAAGGTCCCGCACCGCGGAAGCCTTATAAGGATAATCTTGTGCATTACAACTGGCATTGGTTCTGGAATTGGGGAACCGGAGAAGCCCTCAACAACGGAACGCACGAGATTGATGTGATGCGCTGGGGTCTTGGTGTAGACTATCCTTCAAAGGTTGTATCTGCCGGAGGGCGTTTTGCTTATAAAGATGATTGGGAAACCCCCGATACACAAACGATAACCATCGAGTTTCCAAACAATACGGCGATGACCTGGGAAGGCCGCAGTTGCAACGATTTTCCTGTTGAGGGCACTGGTCGTGGTGTGATTTTCTATGGCGAGAAAGGCACCATGGTCATTCCGGGTGGTGATGATTATAAGATTTATGATACGGGCAATAAACTGATAAAGGAA
>JAOUDZ010000188.1 GCA_029858965.1 Cyclobacteriaceae bacterium | reverse complement strand
ATACCGCAGCGCAGTATTCACCCGGATAATTACATTAACCAAATACCAGGCTGAAAGAAATGAAGCAAAAGAAAAGTAAAGTGAGGAAACCCAATAGTTATCGTGTGATAGCAGGTTAACGATACTTACGATCTTCACCATAAACAGCGTGCGCGTTTGGAGGAAGTTCTGATTGTTCCATATGCCCGCCGTTTCATCGCCGGACCAAAGAAACCGGCAGTACGAAGGTAAATCGGCGCGGGCAAAGTCAGCCAGCAGTACGCCATCGTCAAAGTATCCTATGGTATCTCCCGTGCTGTAATAATACGTGTATACCAATCCCACGCAAATTCCCGCGATTAATTTAGTGAGCAGAGCAGGCCAATAGACTTTTCGAACAGGGCTTTGGTCCCTTCTCCACACCTGATAGGCAATAAATAATAGAAAGCCAATATTGACAAGTGCAAAAAGGGTTTTCATGGCTTCCGTGGATTAACGAGCGCAGTGCCGATCTTACAACTCAGACACCTTCGCCTAAGGCAATAGTTGTTGTATAGTTCAACCATAGCCTGCGAATCAAATGCATTTCCTGCGTCCATACCAAGAGTCTCCCATTGCTTTGTAATGTGGTTCGATTCAGCGTGAAGATTTTGCAAGATACTAACTGCCCGATCGATATACACCTGTTCATTCTTTGATTTGCCATAGGCTACCAGTATCGGCGCGACTGTATTGATTATAATATTCTGAATACTGGCCCTGCCCAATGTATTTACTGCCTCCTTCCAAGCCTTGAAAAACTGGAAATGATGTAGCCAATAGTCTGATTGGCGCACTGAAAAGAATGCAGTTAGGCCTTTCACTGAATCAATTGCCAGGATGGACGAAAACAAATTCTTTCTATAATATACCAGAGATGCTAATTGCGCAATCCGTAAAGTGGGAAAATTTGCAGGCCTTAAGCGCAAAAACCGCCATTGGACTTTGTTTAGCCTGTGTGCAAAAAGCTGATATTTCTGCCCCAGCAGCTTATACTCTCGCTGCAAGAGTTGATAATATGCTTCATCGTTTTCATCCTCCAGGAACCCGGCCTGCCCAAACAACAGCGCTTCAACTTGCAAAAGTTTGTCTGCATGCTTCAACAGAAATTTGAATGGAAGAGATTGTGCGAGCTGCTTAAAGGGGTCGCTGTTGACTTTAAAACCAAAATTCCGTGCGAGCAGCTGAAAGCATGTCTCTTCCCAATCATTATTATTCCGCTGAAAAGTCTCTTGAATTTCCTTCGCTTTAGCCGCAAGCCGTTCAACCAGCACTTTATCGAGCATGGAGAATTTAACCAATGGACTTACTGTATTAAGTTTCGATGAACACGGTACTATCTCAGGACTGTGCATCAACCTTCTAAAGTGCAACAGCAATTCGCTATCCACCCTGTTCCTAAGCTCAAGCGTTGGAAGCCGCGATCCGTTATCGCGTTTCACCGGCTTATCATCTTTCCAGACAACATGCAGTATGACATTTTCATAAGCCGGGTCCACATTATGCCTGTGTTCAATCCACCCGGATGCATGAATGTGGATTTCCACGCTACCCACCCACTCCATGTCTCCAATTCTTATGCGGGCATTAAAGAAGTCGGGGCCGGCATGGGTATTTTTTTGGCCAGGATGAAAGATGAGGATCTCTTCCCCTTTTGTGGTCAACAGTAATTCTTTATTGAAATACTGCAACTCCCACAGGTAGTGCAAAAATGATTCAGTCACAGATAACGGTTTGATATTCTATTTACGATTTTCTCCAGCAAAAATCAAGCGCGGGTGATGCAGATTGTTTTTATACTGTTTGGATAAAAAATATCAGTGGGATATGCGCGACGCTGAGTCGGCGCGTCACAAAGACATTGGCCAAATGTGTGTGATGCCCCAGGCTTCAGGAACCATATCCAGCGATTAATCCAATCTAGTTTCTCAATTAAGCGATCCTGAAGGGATGAAACGATTACAGAAAAAATGCAATCCGATTCGACGCTGACGGCATGCACTAATCATTATCACAACGCACTCAAATACTTTTCCATTTGATTTTGTATTTTCCTTGCCTCCACCGCAGCAGCCTTGGCAAAATCAGTTTCGGCAGAAGCATAAATAATAGACCGCGCGGAGTTCACCAGCAATCCACATTGTTTATTCATACCATACCTTGAAACCATATCCAAATCACCACCTTGTGCTCCGATGCCAGGCACGAGAAAGAAATACTCCGGTGCCAGCGCCCGAATGCTTTCCATCTTTTCCGCTTGCGTTGCTCCAACAACATACATGAGCTGATCGGGCGAAGCCCATTTCATGGATTTTCGGATCACTTCTTCATACAATTTTCGGCCGGTATCACCCGACTCAATAAGCTGGAAATCACTGCTCCCGGGGTTTGAAGTATGGGCCAGCAAAATCACCCACTTATCCTTACAAAGAAATGGCTTTACGGAATCCTCTCCCATATAGGGTGCAACGGTAATCGAATCAAAGTTCAGGTATTCAAAAAAAGTCTTCGCATAGTGAGAAGATGTGTTCCCAATGTCACCGCGCTTGGCATCGGCAATAGTAAATATATCGCCTGGGATATACGCAAGCGTCTTCTCTAAACTTTCCCAACCCTTAGGCCCCAGGGCTTCATAGAATGCAATATTAGGTTTATAGGCAACGCAATACGCGGATGTGGCATCGATAATCTGTTTATTAAATTCAAAGACAGGATCAGCGGCACCGAGAAGATGCTTTGGCATTTTCTCAATGTCCGTATCAAGCCCAATGCAGAGGTATGTGCCTTTCTTTTGGATTTGGCCAAATAATTCAGTGCGCGTCATGCCATCAGCCGTTATCGGTGAAAAAAAATTGCTGTGCAAAAGTAAGAAACTTGCCGTTAAAAGGAGGAACAAAATACAAAGCATCCCTGGGGATCCCTTCAAGGTTCAAGTGATGGGTGCGAAAGCATCCCGAAGGGATTACCCATTTACAGGAAACAGTGATCTAATAAATATCCCATACTTCGGTACCATTCGATCAGCAAAGAAATAGAGTAAGTTCCCGTTTAGAAATTGATAGCCAGGGGCAATTATGCCACTTGTCAGGAGTCGGTCTTATATTATGAATTTGGCAACAAACGGGGGACACCTTCGGCATCTCAGCCCAAAGCTTGTGCCATATGATTAGGACTGCTAGCGCAAATCGATTAGCTCAACGCCAGGATAGTCCTTCGGATCGAACACAAAGTAAGAATCTGCAACATTTGCATTTGTGGTGAACTTCGATATCGTGTATTTGTACCTGTTTCCACCTTTATCAAACAAAGTGAAGCTTTGTATTGTCTTATCTTTCTTGTTGATAAACATCTTGATCTTGAAATACTGTGCGTCTTTTTTCTCCGGCACAAGATCTATTTCTTCGCAGAGCACACCACCATCCGATTTATCCTGGAGATACAGGTATTTGAATCCCTTTTTATACACTTCATGCATCTTTGAGGGATTGACATCCTCCGAACTGGGATCGTAATTGTCAATATTAACCTCCTTTGCCTCAGGCAGGTATGTCCAGATGGTAACACCGTTGTTAATTACCTCTTGCTCGGGTAAAACCATACGGAATTTGTCGCCCTTCACCGTGATTTTGCCTTTGAACTCTTCATTTATTTTGTCTACCTCATTTGTAAGTGTACAGGAGATATTCGCTTCAAATGCAGGGATGGATTGGTACTTTGCACTCATGGCATTGAGGATCTCCAATGCTTTTGGGTCGTACTGTGCAGAAACCGGAACTGACAAAATCATGGCCAGAAGGCCTAAAATCAAATTTTTCATTCTTTTTAAGCTTAAAAGTGCGTGCAAAGTTAAGATTGACTGTGTTTTTCCTTTAATGAAGTCAATAATTGTTCCAAACTATAATCGTCCTTTATCAAAACCTCGCGGGCTTTGCTTCCCTCAAAAGGGCCTACGATACCAGCCGCCTCGAGTTGATCGATCAGACGTCCTGCCCTGTTATAGCCAAGTTTTAGTTTTCGCTGAATGAGCGAGGTGCTTCCCTGCTGGTGCATGACAATCAGTTTCGCTGCATCTTCAAAAAGGGCGTCCCGCTCAGATAAATCAACACTTGACGGTCCGGTTTCCTCATCCCCCTCATATTCTGGCAACAGATATGCGGAATCATAGCCGCGCTGAGCCCCAATAAATTCACAAACCTTCTCTATTTCGGGTGTATCCACAAAAGGGCATTGAAGCCGTATGATATCTGATCCTGATGACAAAAGCATATCACCCTGCCCAACCAGCTGATCGGCGCCGCCAGTATCCAAAATCGTGCGTGAATCAACCTTTGAAGTTACGCGAAAAGAGAGGCGCGCAGGAAAATTCGCTTTGATCACACCCGTAATCACGTTTACCGAAGGACGCTGGGTGGCGACTACCAGGTGTATTCCGATAGCACGGGCCAGCTGCGCCAGCCGCGCAATGGGTGTTTCCACTTCCTTTCCCGCTGTCATCATTAAGTCGGCTAACTCATCAATCACCAGGACAATATAGGGCAGAAACCGGTGTCCTTCTTTTGGGTTAAGCTTGCGCGAGACAAATTTTGCGTTG